>JAJXSP010000093.1 GCA_021784515.1 Myxococcales bacterium
GGCGGAGGTGCGGGCAGGCGGGGCCGAGCGGGACGCGGAGGCGCGCGGCGCCGGGCCTGCCGTCGCTGCGCAGCGAGAGCAGCGCGTGCGGCGTGCCGTCGGGCGCGTCCGCGAAGTGGATCGCCAGCCGACGCGGGAAGGCGCGCGCCGCGGCGGCGTCGATCCCCTCGGTGAGCTGGCTGTGGAGCAGCACCTCGCCGCCGGGAGCGAGGCGGGCGCCCGCCCCATCGAGAAACGCGATCGCCAGCTCCTCGCCGCGCGGCGAGGCGAGGTAGAGCGGCTGGCCCGCCATGTCGGCGCGCGCCAGCGGCGCGTTGAAGGCGACCACCTCGAAGCGGCCGACCACTTCGCCGAACAGGTCGCCGGCGAGGAAGCGCGGCGCCACGCCCGAGAGGAGCGCGCTCACCTCGGCGAAGGCGAGCGCGCGGGGATCGAGGTCGGTGCCGACGACGGTCGCGCCGCGCCGCGCCGCGACCAGCGCCGCCGCGCCCGAGCCGGTGCCGACGTCGAGCAGCGAGCGCGCTCCCGTCGGCAGCGAGGCGGCGAGGTTCCACGCCGACACGTCGGGCGAGAGGACCGCGTCCGCGCCCGTCGCGTCGAGTCGGTCGGCCGCCACCAGCGCGCCGAGCAGCGGCACCACCGAGGCGCGGGCGATGATCATCGCGCCCTCGCGCGCCACCAGCCCGACGGCGACGAGCGCGTCCACCTCCGCGCCGTCGAGGCCGACCGTCGCGGCATCGACCGGCTCGCCGCCGACCAAAAGCGCGATCAGTCCGCCCAGCCCGCGCCTCGGCCGCGCGGCCGGAGCGCCGACGTACCGCGCGTCCGACACCAGCGGCACGCCGAACCACTGCGCGACCCGCGCCTCGACGAAGCCGGCGCGCCCGAGCTTCGCCCCGATCGCGCCCAGGCGCTCGCCGAGCCGCCGCGCCGCCGGAAGGTCGAGGGCGCACGTGGTTCCGGTCGATCGCTCTGCCATGGGCCGCCAATTTACCGCTGCAAAGAGCGCGTGCTAAAGTTTCCCGTTTTCATGGCCCGTCTGCCCTTCGCCCTCGCCCTCGCTCTCGGCGGCCTCGCGTTGCCGCCGGGCGCGGCCCTCGGCCGACCCGCGGTCGGCGCGGACGGGCTCGAGCGCTTGGGCCGCCGCCAGGTGCTGACCTACACCGATCCCGGCAGCAACGGCATCAACAAGGGCAAGGCGATCGGCGTGTTCGACGCGACGCCGGATGAGGTGTTCCGGGTCGTCACCGATTTCGAGCACTACCAGGACTTCGCGCCGCGGGTGGTCGCCGCGCGGGTGGTGGATCGGCAGGGCCCCGATCGCGCCCTGGTGTGGCTGGCGAGCGATCTGCCGTGGCCGGTGTCCAAGGCGTGGGTCACCGCGCAGTTCGAGTACGACCGGATCGCGCCTGACGTGTACCGCATCCGCTTCCACCAGCTGCAGGGCAGCATGCGGCGCTACGAGGGCTCGATCTACATCGAGCCGTGGACGAAGTGGAAGAACGGCGGCACCTCGGTGGTGACCTACGAGCTGCTCGCCGAGCCCGACTCGATGGCGCCGCGCCGGCTGATCAACGCGCGCCTCGAGGAGGTGGTGGCGAAGTACGTCCACTTCCTGCGGCAGCACATCAACGAGCTGCGCCGCGCCGGGCGGCTGCACCCCGAGCTGCCGCCCGATCCGAACCTCGCCTCGCCGCTCGCCGGGTCGAAGCAGCCGCGCGCGGTGACCGACGTGGCGCAGCGCCCGTAACGCCCCCTGGGGACCGCGGCCCCAGCCTGGTGCGCAGCGTCCTCACTCGGCGGCGTGACGAGGGCGCGATCGGCACGGAGCGCGGGCCGTGCCGTGTGGTGCGGCGCTTGCTCGGGCGGCGAGCGAACGAGGAGGACCCATGCGCTTGCTCGCCAAATCTCCCGCCGGTCGCTTGGCCTCAATCGCCTGCTTCACCATCCTGACGGCCGGCTGCTCCGGCGAGCTGCCGCAGCCCGGGGACGAGAGCGACTCGCAGGAGACCACCGTCAGCCGCGCCGGGGAGAGCGCGGTGGTGGGCGAGCAGGCCCGCGTCACCGCGCAAGACGGCCTCAACCTGCGGTCGGGCCCCTCGACGAGCCACGGAATCATCGAGGTGATGCCGGACGGCGCGGTGGTGAACGTGCTCGCCGGATCGAACGGCTGGTACAAGGTGAACGACGGCGGCACCGTCGGCTGGTGCTCGGGCGCGTGGCTCACGCCGCTCGGCAACGCGAACCCCGGCGGCGGCGGTGGCAACAACGGGGGCGGTGGCAACAACGGCGGCGGCAACAACGACCCGCAGCCCCAACCGCAGCCGCAGCCCAACCCGTCGCAGGGCAACCTCGTCGACGACGCGATCGCGCGCGCCCAGTCGGGCATCGGCTTCTCCTATCACTGGGGCGACGGCTGCTGGGAGCCGGGTCAATCGCACGGCGCCTGCTACGGGAGCTGCCCGAACTGCTCGCACTCCGGCGAGTGGGGCGCCGATTGCTCGGGCTTCGTCGCCAAGGTGTGGCAGGTGCCGGGTCGCTCGCCGACGAACCTCTGCGAGCACCCCTACTCGACCTGGAACTTCAACAACACGCACGACCACTGGTACGACGTGTCGCGCGGCAAGGTGAAGCGCGGCGACGCCTTCGTCTACAACAGCAACGGCGAGGGCCACATCTTCCTCTACGACTCAGGCGACGCGTGGGGCTGGGCGAAGGCCTACGAGTGCAAGGGCTGCTCGTACGGCTGCGTCCACGACACGCGGCAGATCTACTCGGTCTACAAGCCGATCCGTCGCGAAGGCTTCTAGCTGCTCCCGCTTGCTCGCGGCCGCGCCGCGGGCAACGCTGCTCCCGTCATGCGCCGCCTCCTCCCCGCCGCCGTCGCCCTCGCGCTCCTCGGACTCGCCGCGTATGTCGTGCTGAGGCCGTCTCCCGCGCCGCCCGCGACGGCGAGCGCGCCTCCCCGCACCGGCGAGACGCCCCAGGGCGGGCCGCGCGTGACCACGAAGACCGGCCCCGGCGTCGTCGCCGTCACACCGGTCGCGCCGCAGCGACCGAAGGGCGAGCTGGTCATCCACGGCAAGTGGGGCAGCGGGCCCGGCGAGTTCGGCCACCGCGACGCGAAGGAGTCCAACCCCGAGGCGCCGATGGCGATCGCCGCCGGCCCGTCGGGGCAGCTGGCGATCGTGGACCAGGTGAACGGGCGCGTGCAGCGCTTCGACCACGGCAAGCCCGCCGGCACGATCTCGCTCGGCGGCGAGACGGCGCAGGACCTCACCTTCGGCGCCGACGGCCGGACGATCGTCCTCGACCGCCTGGGCGACCGCAACGTGCAGGTCTACGACCGCGACGGCAAGCTCGTGAACGAGGCCTCGTTCGTCGGCCGCGAGATCTCCGAGGGCGGCAACGCCACCGGCGTGTTCACCGACGAGGCGGGCGCGATCTACGTCGAGCGCGAGCACGGCAACCTCTACCGGGTCGCCGACGCGGGCGGGCGCACCGACCCGTCGCACGCCGAGCTTCCCGGCCGCCCGACGCGCGACGGCCGCCAGCTGATCGCCGCCGCGCTCGGCGACCAGGCCGCCGGCACGGTCGTCGTCAACGCGTTCGATCGCGGCAGCGGCAGCCCGATCTGGAGCGCCACCGTCCCCGTCGGCGCGCCCATCCAGTCGCTGCTCCTCCTCGACAGCGACGCCGCCGGCTCCATCTACGTCGCCGCCTCGACGGGGCAGGAGTCGCCCTCGCCGCCGTTCCAGATCGTCGACGAGGCGGTGGTGGTGATGCGCCTCGATCCAAGCGGCACGCCGAACGGTCGCCTGGTGCTGCCGCCGCTGGCGCAGGTGGCCGAGACGTTCCGCCCGCTCAGCGTCGACGATTCGGGCGCGGTCTACGAGATGGTCGCCGGCCCGAACGGGCTCGACGTGATGCGCTTCGCCTTCCAGTAGCCGCTAGAACTGCGACCCGATGATGATCGTCGAGTTGTACTGCTGCGGGGCGATCTCGGGGTTGATCCACTGCTGGCCGCTCACGTCGATGAGGAAGGTGGCGCTGATCTTCAGGTACTGGGCGTATTTCTCCGGCAGCGGCTTGAGGAAGAAGCCGGGCCCCGCCCACGCCACGAAGTGGAACTTGTTCGACGGGTCGCCCAGCATGTCGCCGCCGATCTTCGCCTGGCCGGTGAGGCGCAGCCAGTCGGTCACCTTGATGCCGACCGCGGCCGTGGCGCCACGCCAGGAGCCTGTTTCCGTAAGGGGACGTCGCGAGGCGCTCGAGGCGCCGGCGAGGAGCGACGACGACGGACTACTTTCTGTAATCCGAGGAGGAGCGACGAAGCATGGCCGAGCGGATCGAACGCCGCAGCAGGCGCATTACGGAAACAGGCTCCTAGGCGAGCGCCGGCGGTCGCGCTATCAAGCGAACACATGAGAGCCCTCGAGGCGGCGCGCGAGCAGCGCGGAGGTGAACGAGGCGCGCAGGTAGAAGCCGCGCGGCATCGCCTCGAGCAGCTCTCCGTCGGGACCGATCGCCGTCGTGCGCGCGCGCGAGTCGGCGCCCTTGGGCCGCACCTGGAGGCAGGCGCCCTCGTGCGCGGTCAGCTCGTCGACGGCGCCCACCCCGATCCGCCCCGCCAGAAGCTCGAAGTCGGCGCGCAGGGCGGCCTCCTCGCCCGCGTCGGGGCGCCACAGCAGCGCGCGCCCGATGCGTCGCTCGCAAAGCGGCACCTCCGTCGCTCCGTCGACGGGCACCCACAGCACGCACGCGAGCTTGCGCCGCAACCACGAGCGCTCCCACGACTCGTCGGCGATGCGCGAGAGGGCGATGGTGCACACGAAGGTGGACTCCCGCACGCGGCCGCTCTCGTCGACGGGGATCGTCTTCAGCTCCACGCCGAGCGCCGGGAAGTCGGGCTTGGCGGCCGATCCCGCGCTCGCCCCGAGCGCGCGCTCGACGAGCGCCCCGGCGAGCCCCTTGCCGCTGCGATTTTCGACCGCGCCGACGGGCGACCCGAGCGCCTCGCCGATCTCCCCGAGCGTGCGTCCGGCGAGCGCCGCGGCGCGCACGAGCAGCTCCGCCTCGTGTCGCGGCGGCGGCCGACGGGCTAGCTCCACGTGGCCCACACCTCGGGCTTCCATCCCACCGTCGCCTCCCTGCCATTGCGCACCACCGGCGTGCGCAAGAGGAGCGGGTCATCGACGAGCAGCGCCTCGATCCGCGTCCCCGTCGGCGCGGCGAACGAAAGCCCCTTGTCGCGGTAGCGCGCGCCGTGGCGATCGATCAGCGCCTCGATCCCCACCTTCGCCGCGACGCTGCGCACCTCGCCCGGCGACATCCCCTTCTCCTTGAGGTCGACGAGCTGGAGCTTGATCCCGCGCTCCTTGAACCAGCGCTCCGCCTTGCGCGTGTCGGCGCACTTCTTCGTTCCGAAGATCTGGATGTTCACGCGGCGCATTGTAGCGGCGGCGGAGCGCGGGTCGATCATCGAGCGGATGGCGGCGCGCGTTGACCCGCATGAACCGCTCCGACTATCCTCGACGGAGCCTCGCCCCAGGAGCCCAGCGGATGCCCGAGCCCTCCCTTCGCCCGCCGCTCCTCGGGCGCATCATCTACGGCTACCGCGTCGACGAGGTGATCGGCTCGGGCAGCCAAGGCGAGGTCTACCGCCTCACGCACCCGACGCTGCCGGGCAAGAGCCTCGCGCTCAAGGTGCTGCGCGGCGAGAACGCGGCGAGCCACGAGCTGCGCTCGCGCTTCCTGCAGGACGCGATGGCCGCGGCGAAGGTCGGCTCGACGGGCGTGGTGCAGCCGATCCAGATCGACGAGCTCCCCGACGGCACGCCCTACATCGTCATGGAGCTGGCGCCCGGGCGCAGCCTCGACCTCGTGCTCGCCGAGCGCGGCCCGCTCCCGACGGCGACGGCGGTGGGCATCGCCGCCGACGTGGCCGCGACGATGACGGAGGTGCACCGCCGCGGCATCATCCACCGCGACCTCAAGCCCGGAAACGTGATGGTCGACCTTCACGACGACGAGGTGCGCGCGGTGAAGCTCCTCGACTTCGGCGTGGCGCTCGTCTCGGGCGACATCAAGCGCGTGAAGACCGCCAAGGGGCAGTTCTTCGGCACGCGCTTCTACATCGCGCCCGAGACCTCGTCGGGCGATCCGATCGACGGCCGCGTCGACGTGTTCTCCCTCGGCGTCGTGCTCTTCGAGATGCTCACCGGCGACGCGCCCTTCCCCGGGCTGTTCGAGACGCTGAGCCCCGAGCCCGCGCCCGCGGCGGGCACGCGCCGGCCGTCGCGGCTCGACCCGGTGCCGCCCTCCGTCGAGAAGGCGATCGCCGGCGCGCTCGCCAAGCGCGCCTCCGCGCGGCTCACCATGGCGGAGCTGCGCGACCAGCTGCACGCGGCGCTCGCCGAGCTGCCGGCGCCCGAGCCGTCGCAGCGGTGGCGCGAGACGCTCAAGGGAGCGGGCGCATCGAAGGCCGCGTCGCCGCCGATGGCGCAGTGGCCGACGGAGCGGCTCGAGCGATCGGCGTTCGAGGAGCCCACGCGCGACGCCTCCGTCGATCACGCGCGCACCACGCCGGATGCGCTCCGCGACGTCGCGCCGCTGCCGTCGGCGCCGACGGTGGTGACGCCGGCGAGACCCGATCCGCCGCTCGCCGCGGGCCCGACGCTGGTGACGGCGCCCGCGCCCAAGGTCGCCCCACCGACGGAGCGCCTGCCGCGCGCCGCCCCGACCGCCGAGAGCGCGCCCGACACCGAGGAGACCGAGCTCCCGCCCTCGCGCACGCACCGGACGATCGAGCCGCCGCGGTCGCGCCGTGCGACGTGGCTCGCCTTCGGAGCGGTCGCGATCGGCGGGATCGCCGCCGCGGGAATGGTGGTGCTCGCGCTCCATCGCCACCCGGCCGAGACGGCGGGAGGAGCCGTCGCCTCCAACGTGCGCGGGCCCGACCGTCCGGCGCGCACCGCGCGACCGCCCGACGCCACCAAGCCGCCGCCGCCGCCCGCCGCCGCGCCCACCGCACGTGTCGAGCGGCCGCCGCGCGCTCCCGAGGCCGCCCCGCGCTTTTTCGCCGTCGAGACCGGCACCCGCGAGCCGCTCTTCGACTGCGCCACCGACGGGCAGGGCGGCCTTTGGGCGGTCGGCGCGCACGGCGTCGTCCTGCGCTCCACCGACGGCGGGCGCACCGTCACGCACCGCGACTGGGACGAACCGGCCGCCCCCGCGCTCTACGGCGTGTGGGCCGATGGCGCGGGCGGCGTCTGGGCGGTCGGCGATCGCGGCACGATCCTCCATGCCTCCGACGGCGGCGACACCTGGAGCCGGCAGTCGAGCGGCGCCGGCGCGAGCGTGCTCACCAGCGTGTGGGGGTCGAGCGCGAGCGACCTCTACGTCGTCGGCAACCCGAGCCTGGTGCTCCACTCCGGCGACGGCGGCGCACGTTGGCAGCGCGAGCCGACGCACAACGGCAACGGGCTGCGCCGGGTGTGGGGCACCGCCGCCGGCCACGCCTTCACCGTCGGCTGGGGCGAGACCATCCTGCGCACGCTCGATGGGCGCACCTGGTCGGAGCTGCGGCGCGGCACGTCGGTGACGCTGTTCGACGTGTGGGGCTCGGGCGGCGACGTGTGGGCGGTCGGCTCGCTCCACCCGCCGGGCTCGCGCGCGCGCGGCGCCGACGACGCGCTCCTCCACTCCACCGACGGCGGCCGGAGCTTCGCCATGCAGCCCGGCGCGCTTCGCCTCCCGCTCTATGCCGTCGGCGGCACCGGCCCGCGCGACATCTACCTCGGCGGCCCGGCCGGCGCGCTGTGGCGCTCCACCGACGGCGCCACCTTCGCGCGCCTCGAGGCGGCGGCCCCGCACCACAAGGTGAACCGCATCTGCGCGGGTCGCGACGGCGAGGTGTTCGTCGTCGGCATGGAGGGGATGTTGCTGCGCGGCGAGTAGCCGGTCAGGGCACCGCGACGCCCGCTCGCGCGAGCCACTCGACGAGCACCGCGCGCACCGCATCCGGCGCCTCGAGCGGCAGGAGCTGCCCGCAGTCCGGCACCACCGTCAGCGACGAGCGCGGCAGCATCCGCGCGAGCCGGCAGGCGTCCTCGAAGCCGACCCAGTGATCGTGGCGCCCGCAGGCGATCGCCACCGGCCGCTCGAAGGCGGGCAGCGCGTGCGCGTAGGGCCGCGCCATCGCGTAGCGCGCGCGCACCGCGCCCACCACGTCGCCATCGATCGCCGCGTTCGCCGGGTGCACGACCGCCTGGAAGCGCGCCAGCACCTCCCGCGTCTGGCGCACCGCCACCTCGAGGAAGGCCGGCGGCTCGCGCTCGTCGCCGGAAAAAGGAAGCTCCTCGTCGTGCGCCGCGATGAAGCGCGGCGGCGTGGTGCGCTTGCCGAAGTCGGCCTCCACCACCGGGCAGAGCAGGCACAGCCCCGAGAGCTCGACGAGCGGCACCAGCCCCTGCGCGAGGTAGGCGCCGAAGGCGTAGGCGACCACCAGCGGCGGCTGCGCGCACGTCGCGCGGACGAACGCCGCCAGCGCGTCGACCAGATCGTCGGCGCCGGCGCGCCCCGGGTTGCCGCGCGAGGCGCCATGTCCCGGCAGGTCGAGGTAGATCCGCCGCAGCCCCGCGCGCGCCAGCACCTCGTCGCACGCCTCGACCAAAATGCGCCGGTCGGTGGTGAGCCCGTGCACGAGCAGCACGTCGCGCCCCTCGGCGGGAGATCGTGTCTCCGAGGGAAGGCGGACCTCGTAATCGATGGCGTGACCGTCGACCGGAAAGAGCATCGTCACTCCTCGCCCGGCGCGAGATCCCAGTCGAGCACGCGCGGCGCCGCCCACGTCTTCTTCCGCGCGAGCAAGCGATCGACGAACAGCATCAGCTCGGCGAGCTCCGTCGGGCGCGCGCCCTCGATCAGGAGATCGAACTTCACGTCGTCGGCGAGCGCCGCGATCTCGGCGATGAGCGCCCGATCGGGGCTCATCTCGTACGTCTCGTTCGGCTGCAGCTCGTCGCGGCACTTGAGCGGGTTGCCCCCCATGTAGTGCGAGCGGCAGCTGTGCGGGCGCATTGGGAAGATCGTGCACCGCCCCTTGATCAGGAACGGGCACGGCACGCGGCGGCGGAAAAACTCCGCGTCGTCGAGCGGGCGCCCCCGTCGCAGCGAGTCGCCGCGCGCGATCGCGGCGGCGAGGGCGAGCGGCTCGTGCTCGGCCGCCCAGCGGTAGATCACCAGCGCCTCGACGAACTCCACCGCCACGCGCTGGTTGCAGCACCACGGCGTCTCGCAGCGGTTGCAGGCGACGCGCAGGCGGCGGCGCTTCGGATCGGGCTTGTCGTACTCGGCGTGGCGCAGCGCCTGATCCTCCTCGAGCAGCGCGACCATGCGATCGAGCTTGTCGCGCGCCTCGTCGAGGAGCGGGTGCGCGACGGGCAGGACGACCTTCTTCATCGGTAGTCGATCTCGACGATGGTCAGCGTCCGCTCGCCCGCATGCCAGCGCACCGTCACGGTATCGTCGATCGCCTTGCCGATCAGGGCGCGGCCGACCGGCGACTTCCACGAGATGTCGCCCGCCTCGGCGTCGATCTCGTCCACGCCGACGATGCGGTAGATCTTCTCCTCGCCCTCGTCGTCCTCGACGGTGACGGTGGCGCCGAAGAAGATCCGGTCGCGCCCCTTTTGCTGCCGCGGGTCGACCACCGCGATGTGGTCGAGCCTTTTCCCGAGGAAGCGGAGGCGGCTGTCGATCTGCCGGAGCTGCCGCTTGCGATAGATGTACTCGGCGTTCTCGGAGCGGTCGCCCTCGGCGGCGGCGTCGGCGAGCGCGCTCACCACCTCGGGCCGCTTCACCGAGCGCAGGAAGTCGAACTCCTCGGCGAGGCGCTTGTAGCCCACCGGGGTGATGTAGTTCTTCTCGGGCGGCGGCTTGGGCGTCTCGGGCGGCACGACGGCGGCGAGCCTAGCATGGTGCTACATCGACGGCTCGGGCGACGGTTCCGTCGGGGCGGGCGGCTTCGACAGCCACCACTGCGCGAGATCGATCTCGATCGAATCGAAGGGCGGCAGGCGCACGCGGTCGGCCTCGCCCGCGGCGACGATCTGCGCCGGGTGCCCGCCGGCAGGCTCGTAGACCTCGACGAGCTGCGCCTCGGTGTCCACGAGCCAGACCCAGCTCACGCCGCTGCGAACGTAGATCGGCAGCTTGAGCATCCGGTCCTTGCGCGTGGTGGTGCCCGACAGCACCTCGCACGCCCAGTCGGGCGCGACACGGATCGGGTTGTCGTCGAGGAACTTGTCGTCCTCGCGGACGCGCCAGCCGGCGATGTCGGGGACGAGGAGGCGTTCGCCGAAGCGGATCTCGGCCTCGACCTCGAACCACCAGCCTGCGCCGCCTTGATAGCGATCGAAGCCCGCGAGCGAGCGGCGGATCGCATTGGCGGTGAAGCGATGTGTCCGCCCCGGGCGCGACATCGTGCTGAGCTTCCCGGGCTCGATGATCTCGCCGGTGACACCCTCGGGGAGCTTGCGGATCTGGGCGTACTGCTCCTGGAAGGACCGGATCGCGGGGCGTGCGGCCATGGTGAGGATCATGCCTACGGGCGCGACCGGACGCCAGCGACGCGCTCCCCGAGCCGCGGCGCGAGCGGAATAGGGGCCGCAGCCGAATTGACCGACCCGAAGGCCGCCGCTACCGTGCCACAGTGGGCACGCGCCGAACGGTTGCCTTCGCGCTCGCGCTGTGCGCGGCCGCCTCCGCGCTCGGAGACAAGGTCGACGATCTCACCCACGCCCTCCTCTCCGACGGCAGCTACCGCGTGCGCGCGCAGGCGGCGATCGTGCTCGGCAAGCTCCACGACGCACGCGCTCGCGGCCCGCTGTGCGACGCGCTCCGCGACGACAGCGAGGCGGTGCGGGTGGTGGCCGCCGCCTCGCTCGGCCGGCTCGGCGATCGGGCCGCGCTCGACGCGCTCCGCAGCGCGATGGGCGATCCCTCGCTCGCGGTGCGCGACGCCGCCGGCAAGGCGATCGCGCAGCTCGAAAAATCCGACGCGCCACCGACGGGCACGCCCCGCGGCAAGGTGTTCGTCGAGCTTTCGCCGATCGCACCCGGGCAGGCCGGCCCCGAGCTCGCCCGCCGCGTGCACGACGCCATCGCGCGCAGCCTCGGCGAAGCGGGCGCGCTCTCGCTCGACCCCGCGGCGCCGGCGCGCGCACGCTTCTACGTCGACGGCAACGTCACCACGCTCACCACCACGCCCCCCGACGCGAGCGGCCACGTGCGCACCGACTGCGACGTGCGCGTGGTGGTGGCGACCGCGCCCGAGCGCGCGATCAAGATGATGGCCACCGTCGGCGGCAGCGTGGAGGGCACCGCCGACGCGAAGGACGTGGCCTCGGCGCGGAGCTTCTGCCTCGACGACGCGGGCAAGCAGTTCGCGGCGCGCGTGCAGTCGTTCCTCGAGGGGCAGTAGAGGAAATCCATGAACGCTTCGAAGCGGCGACGGATCCGGAACTTCCTCATCTACCGCGAGCACCAGGTGCGCTACGCGGCGCAGATGGCGGCGGTGAGCGCGGTGCTCACCGCCGGGCTGGGCGCGCTGATCTGGCGCCTGGACGCCGAGGCCTCGCGCGTCGTCGATCTGCGCGCGATGGATCCCGGCGACGGCGAGGCGCAGGCGCTCAAGGCGGCCTTCGCGCGCGGCTCGTGGCAGCTCACCGTCGGGCTGATCGGGTTCGGGGTGGTGCTGACGGCGGTGCTGGCGGCGTGGCAGATCGTCACCACGCACAAGGTGGCCGGGCCGCTCTACTTCGTCGCCCAACAGATGCGCCGCGTGCGCGACGGCTTCCTCGGGCAGCTACGCCCGCTCCGCGACGGCGACCTCCTGCACGAGTTCTTCGCGAGCTTCCGCGAGATGCACGAGTCGCTGCGCGAGCGGGCGCGGCGCGAGGCGGCGACCTTCGCGCGCCTCGCCGATCGCGTCGAGACAGCGGGGCTCGCGTCGGAGGCGGCGGAGCTGCGGGCGCTGGCGAAGGAGCGCGAGGCGTCGCTCGACGAGAATCGCGGTCAGCCGTCGTCCGCCGCGGTCAGCGACACGCGCTGACGCCGTTCAGGTTGGTGCAGGACTGGCCGAGGGGACAGGCGGCGCAGTTGCCGAACTGGTCGGGTCAGTTCGCGTCGTCGAGCTGCGCGCCCGCTCCCCTTCACCCCTGCCCGGCATTCACCTCCCGCCGGTTCCACTTGCCCGTCGTGGCGAGCGGCTCGGCGTCGGCGATGCCCATGGTGAGGATGAGCTTGAAGGCCTGCTCGACGGGCAGGTCGAGCTCGCGCACCTTGTCGCGCTGGACGAGGAGGTAGAAGCCCGAGGTCGGGTTGGGCGTGGTCGGCACGTACACCGCGACGATCTCGGCGCCCGCGGCCTCGCGCAGCTTGCCGGTGACGTGCGACTGCGCGACGAAGGCGATCGCCCACGAGCCCGGCACCGGGTACTCGACGAGCACGGCGCGCTTGAAGCTGCCGCCGCCCGAGGCGAACACCGCCTCGAGCACCTGCTTCAGGAGGCCGTAGGTCGAGCCGAAGAGCGGGATGCGGTGGACGAGATCGTCGAACAACTTCACCAGGCGCTGGCCCGCGAAGTTGTGCGCGACGAACCCCACCGAGAGCGCGAGCACGAACACGGTGAGCAGCCCGAGGCCGGGCAGCGGCCAGCCCGCGACCTTGGGCCGGAGGAACCCGGGGTACAGCCCGTCCACCGTCGAGACGAACCAATAGAAGACGTAGGCCGCGCCGCCGATCGGGGCGAGCAGCAGCAGGCCGGTGACCAGCTCGTTCTTGAGCAGCGAGGTGAGCCTTCCCATGGCGAGGGAAACTCTAGGCGGTGAGGGTGAAGTTGTCGATGAGGCGGGTCGCGCCGACGAAGGCCGCCACGGCGAGGACCGCGGGCCCGGCGACGCGCCCGTCGAGCGGCTCGAGCGTCTCGGCGTGGCGCAGCTCGAGGTAGTCGAGCCGCACGCCCTTGGCGTCGTCGACGATCGCCCGCGCCGCGCCGACGAGCGCCGCGGCGTCGCGCTCGCCCGCCTGGAAGCGCGCCCGCGCGGCGAAGAGCGCGCGAGAGAGCGACAGCGCGAGGGCGCGCTCGTCCGGCGAGAGGTAGGCGTTGCGCGACGACATCGCCAGCCCGTCGGGCTCGCGTACGATCGGCACGCCCACCACCATCACCGGCACGTCGAGGTCGTGCACCATGCGGCGGATCACCTGCAGCTGCTGCCAGTCCTTCTCGCCGAAGAAGGCGACCTGCGGCTGCACGATGTGGAAGAGCTTGAGCACGACGGTGGCGACGCCGATGAAGTGGCCCGGCCGCCGGTCGCCGCACAGCCCCTTCTCGAGCGCGCGGACCTGCACGTAGGTCTGGTAGCCCTCGGGGTACATCGCGTTGCCGTCGGGGTGGAAGACCACATCCACGCCCGCAGCGCGCGCCTTGTCGAGGTCGGCGGCGAGGGTACGCGGGTAGCGCGCGAGGTCCTCGCTCGGGCCGAACTGCGTCGGGTTGACGAAGATCGACAGCACCACCACGTCGGCGGCCTTCCGCGCCTCCTCGAGCAGCCGCACGTGGCCGGCGTGGAGCGCTCCCATCGTCGGCACCAGGGCGACGCGCCGCGAGAGCGCGTGGGCGACCGCGGCCGCGCGCCGCATCTCGGCCACGGACTGCACGAGGCGCGGGTCGCTCATGCGTCGATCGACTTGGGCCACCCGCACGCGGGGTGGATCACGTTCGACCGCTGCGGCTTCTCCGACGCGGGCATGGCTTCGGGCACGGCGGAGACGGCGGCGGCCCGCACGCTCGAGTAGGGCGTCGCGGTGGCGGCCTGCGCGCCGAAGGAGTGCTCCTCCGTCGGGAACAGGCCGTCCTTCACCTCTTCGACGTACTCCTCGACGGCGGTGCGGATCCGCATGCCGAGCTGCTCGTAGCGCTTCACGAAGCGCGGGCGGAAGTCCTCCATCATGCCGAGCATGTCGTAGACGACGAGCACCTGGCCGTCGCACTCGACGCCTGCGCCGATCCCGATCGTCGGGATGGTGACAGCCTCGGTCACCTCGCGCGCGAGGTCGCGCGGGATCCCCTCGAGGACGATCGAGTAGCAGCCCGCCTCCTCGAGGGCGCGCGCGTCGTCGAGGATCTTCTTCGCGCCGGCGGCGTCGCGCCCCTGCACCTTGAACCCGCCGAGCGCGTGCACCGACTGCGGCAGAAGCCCGATGTGGCCCATCACCGGGATGCCGATGCGGGTGAGGCGCCGCGCCAGCTCGGCGTAGTCGGCGCCGCCCTCGAGCTTGACCGCCTCGGCGCCGCCCTCCTTGATCAGGCGCCCCGCGTTGCGCACGCCCTCCTCGAGCGAGACCTGGTAGCTCATGAAGGGCATGTCGCCCACCACCTGCGCGCGCTGCGTCCCGCGGGCGACGGCGCGGCAGTGATAGACGGTCTCCTCCATCGTCACGGGGAGGGTGTTCGCGTGGCCGGCGACCACCATCCCGCCGGAGTCGCCGACGAGCAGCACGTCGATGCCCGCCTCGTCGAGGAGGCGCGCGAACGTGGCGTCGTAGGCGGTGAGCATGGCGATGCGCTCACCGGTCTCCTTCATCTTGCGCAGGGTGTGGATCGTGACCTTCGCGGCAGGGCGCTTGGCGGCAGGGCTCATCGTCACCTCCGTCCCGGTCCGCGCGACGGCGGATCCAGGCGGTTTCGAGTCCAGCGAAATATAGTGGTCGCGCCGCCGACTGTCCACGGGGGCGCCGACGGGCGTGCGACGGGCCACGTGGCCACTCCGCGCCCGACGAGGCGGCGCGCCGCGACGGTGGCGCGACCGAGGCACGCCGCCTCCTCGACGGAGAGCCCCAGCCCGCGGGCGC
>JAJXSP010000094.1 GCA_021784515.1 Myxococcales bacterium
TCTACGCGCTGATTCGGCGTCGGCGGCGAACCCAGCGCCGCAGCGCTTCGCGGATCCGCGCGCCCGAGCTGGGGCGCACCAAAACCTCGTCGAACGCACCCTCCTCGTCCGCGGCGGGCGCCGGCCGCGGATCGGACTCCGACACGCCGCGGGCGAGCGCGACGATCGGCGTCCGCTCCAGGCCGGGCAGCGCGCGGAGCTTGTGCGCCAGCTCGGCGCCGTCGCGTCCCGCCACCTCGGTGAGGACCACGTCCGGCGGCGCCTCGAATGCGCGCAGGAGCGCCTCGCGTTCGGAGCGGGCGGCCGTCACGCGGAATCCGTGCGTGGTGAGGAACAGGTCGAGCACCTCGAGGGAGCCGGGGCGATCGTTGATAAGCAGCACGTGACTCAGCACGGGTGGCCTCGCGTCGCGGAAGTGACCGGCGAAAGACAGGAGCAGACGACGTGCCACGAGGCAGGATTGAGGATTCCGTGACGGACTGGCAGCGATTGCACACCGAGCAGGCAACCACCGTCGGCGGCTGCACACACCAACGTCAGGAGGCCATGGCGCGGCGACGTCGGGCCATCGCCTCGAGTGCGGCGGCGAGGGCCAGCCCGAGCCCGCTGGCGAGCAGCGCCGCGGCGAAGTATGGCGGCCGGTAGCGCAGCTCGACCGTCGAGCGGCCGGCGGGCACGGGGATCGCGCGCAGCGCGAGGTTGGCCACGGCGATCGGCGCCTCGCGTCCGTCGACGCGCGCGCGCCAGCCGGGCGCCGGCGCGTCCGCGAGGATCGCCCACCCGGGGGCGGCGGCGTCGCAGTGGAGGTCCACCGCTTCGGGCGAGAACCGATCGAGCGCACAGGCGCCGTCCGTCTCGCGGGCCTCGCCCTCGACGACGGCGTCGACGCCGGGGCGGAACCCGGGCGCGGCGATCGCCCGAGCCCCGTCCGCCAGGCCGCCGACCGGGATCGTGTGCTGCGCCAGGTAGACGCGGGGCGCGTCGCCCTCCACCTCCATCAACGAAGCGCCGAGGCCGGGATAGCTCATCACCCGCGCGAGGCCGGGCGGGGGATCGCCGTCGCCGCGATCGGGCAGCAGGGCGAAGCGCGTGGCGGTGATCCGCATCAGCGTCGGCAGCCGGCCGGAGAACGCCGCCCACAGGGCGCTCTCTCCGTCGGTGTGGAAGTAGTCGTAGGCCTCCACGTGGTTGACGCCGTCCTCCATCCCCACGTCGGGGACGAGCGGCCCGCGCGTCTGCGCGATCGGGTCACCGCCGGGCAGCGTCAGCAGGGTCTCGGGCGAGCGGTAGAGGCGGATCGGCGCGATCGTCTGGCCCGCCTCGGCGCGCAGGTCGTCCACGATCGGCGAGCGCTCGCGCAGGCGGGGGCCGGGCACCCAGTCGAGCAGGTGGAACGCCGCGAGCGCGAGATCGACCGCGACGATCGCCACCAGCAGCCGCGGCAGCCGCGACGGGGCGAGCCATCCGGCGGCGACGAGGGCGACCGGAGCGAGGCAGGCCACGCCGAGCGCGAGGGCGACGCGCCCCTGTCGGGCGAGCTGGGCGGCGGCCGCCGTCACGTCCACGCCGCTCGCCCCGTGTGACAGCCAGGCGACGATCGGCGCGCCCGAGCGCGCGGCGGCGAGCGCGCCGAGGCCGAGGAGCGCGACGGCGCCGGCCCCGACGAGCGCGGCGCGACGAGGCGCGGCGAGGGCGGCGTCGAGCCCGCACCCGGCGAGCGCGGCGAGGCACAGCGAGAGCGGGAACACGTACTTCTCCGGATAGCGGAACAGGCCCACCCCCGGCACCCAGCGGAAGAAGGGATCCCACAGCGGCGCGTGCCGGCCGACCGCGATCACCGCCAGCACCACGGCGCACAGCCCGAGCAGCCGAAGCTCGCGCCGACGGCGGGTGAGCGCCGCGAGGGCGAGCAGCGGCGTGGCGAGCCCGAGGTAGAGGCTGCCGAACAGCGACGGGTAGGCGATCTCCTCGCCGGGGCGATCGAGAGCGCGGTGCCACCAGTGGGCGAAGTCGAGGGGCTCGCCGAACGGCCGCGCCCAGGCCAGCTCCAGCAGGCGCGCCGGGTGGAGCGCGAAGTGGGCGGCGTCGTCGGGGTCCACCCCTCCCGGGCGGCCGAGCCGCGCCGCCTCGAGCGCCGGCACGAGCTGCGCGGCGGCGATCAGCCCAGCCAGCGCCGCACCCGCGGCGAGCAGCGCGAGCGACCGCCCGATCGCACGGCGGTCGCCCCGCCCCAGCGCCTGCAGCGCGCACAGCCCGAGCGAAAGGTGCGTCGCCTGCGGGTCGCCGGCGATCACCGTCGCCGCGAGCGCCAGCCCGAGGCGCGCGATCACGCTTGCGCGGGCCCACCCCGTCGCGTCGCGCGCGTCCGCCGCGAAGGCGAGCGCCCAGGGCACCCACGCGGCGCCGACCATGTACGCGCCGTTCCCGTCGAGCATCGCGACGACGTAGCCGGACAGCGCGATCACCAGGCCCGACAGCGCGGCCCCGTCGTCACTGGCGCCGATCCGCCGCGCCCACGCGCGCGCCCCGAACGCGAGGATGAACAGGTGCGCCGCCAGGAACAGGTTGAGGCCGAGCGGCACCGGCAGCAGCATCAGCACGTCGAGCGGGTAGAGCGCCGCCGGCTGGACCATCCCGAGGAGCGGCCGCCCGAGGCCCATGAGCGGGTTCCACAACCCGAGCTGGCCCGCCAGGAGCCGCTCGCGTAGAACACGTTTCAGCGGAAAGGTGAGGAGCACCAGGTCGCGGTGCCACAGGGACTGGCCGGTTAGGATCGGCGCGACCACCACGGCGATCGCCGCCACCATCACCGTCGCGGCGCTCGGCCGTCGTGGCTCCCGCTGCACGGCCCGCGAGGGTAGCACGCAGCCTTGACAGGAGCGCTGAATTGATCTATCCCGGTGGTATAAAGGTCCGACCACTTTCGGCCGGGCCGAATTGCAGAGGTCCGGAATGCTCAACACCGCACGCGTCGTCGCTCCAAGAGGTGCCTGCTTCACGCCGCGGGAACGGCGCACGCTCGCCGCGGTGGCCGAGGCGGTGATGCCGGCGGGGCGGGTGATCCCGGGCGCCGACGAGCGCGTCGTCCCGAAGGTGGAGCGGTTCCTCGTCGACGCGGGGCCGGGCGCCGCGCGGGGCTACCGCGCGATGCTGTGGGCGCTCGACGCCGCCGCCGCGCTGTCGCACGGCCGCCCGCTGCGCCACCTGTCGCGCGAGGCGGTCGTCGCGTTCCTCGACGGCTGGCGCCGCGCCGGCTACGCGCGCCGCACCATGCTCCGCGCGCTGCTCGCGCCGCTCAAGGTGGCCCACTTCGACGACCCGGAGGTCTACCACCGGATCGGCTGCGTCTACGGCACGACCCCCGCCACCGCCGAGCGCCCGCGCTGGCAGCGGGAGCGCGTCCTCTCTCCCGCCGACGTCGACGGCGAGACGCTGGAGTGCGACGTGGTGGTGATCGGCACCGGCGCGGGCGGCGCGGTGGTGGCGAAGGAGCTGGCCGAGCAGGGCCTGGCGGTGGTGATGGTAGAGGAGGGCGAGTGGTTCGGGCGCGCCGACTTCACCGGCCGCGCGGTCGACATGCAGAAGAAGATGTTCCGCGACATGGGGGCCATCTTCGCCCTCGGGAATGTCGGAATCCCCATCCCGCTCGGCAAGACCGTCGGCGGCACCACCACGATCAACTCCGGCACCTGCTATCGCACGCCCGAGCGCGTGCTGCGCAGCTGGCGCGAGCGGCTCGGCCTGACCGGGTTCTCGTCGGAGGCGCTCGATCCCTATTACACGCGCGTCGAGGGGATCCTCGGCGTGACCGAAGCGCGCGCCGAGTACACGGGCAACGTGGCCCGCCTGATCGGCCGCGGCTGCGACGCCCTCGGCTACGAGCACAAGCCGTTGCGGCGCAACGCCCCCGACTGCGACGGCCAGGGCGTGTGCTGCTTCGGCTGCCCGACCGACGCCAAGCGCTCGACGAACGTCTCCTACGTGCCGCTCGCGCTGCGCGCCGGCGCCACCTTGATCAAGCCGCTGCGCGCCGACGAGATCCTCGTCGAGAACGGCCGCGCCGTCGGTATCGTGGGCACGTCCAACGGGGCGCGCGTGACGGTGCGCGGACGGGCGGTGGTCGTCGCCTGCGGCGCCCTCCTGACGCCGCCCTTCCTGCTCGGCCAGGGCCTCGCCAACTCGTCGGGCGAGTTGGGGAAGAACCTCTCCATCCACCCGGCCTCGGGCGTGTTCGCGCGGTTCGACGAGGAGGTGAGCAACTGGGACGCGATCCCTCAGGGCTACGCGATCGAGGAGTTCCACGACGAGGGGCTGCTCTTCGAGGGCGCCTTCGCGCCGCTCGACGTCAGCGCGGCGTCGGTCTCGCTCGTCGGGCCGCGCTTCATGGATCTGATGGAGTCTTACGACCGGCTGGCCTGCTTCGGCTTCATGATCGAGGACACCTCGCGCGGGCGGGTGCGGCGCGGGCCCGGCGGCCGGCCGCTCATTACCTACGTGCTCAACGACCATGACACCGCGCGGATGAAGCGCGGCACGGAGATCCTGGCGCGGGTCTTCTTCGCCGCCGGCGCGGAGGCGGTCTACCCGACGGTGCACGGCTTCGACGAGCTGCGCACGCCCGCCGACCTCGAGCGGTTTCGCGCCGCGACGCTGCACGCGCGCGACTTCGACCTGTCGGCCTACCACCCGCTCGGCACCGCGCGGATGGGCGTGGACCCGCGCTCGTCGGTGGTGGACACCGACCACCAGGTGCACGACCTGCCCGGCCTCTACATCGTCGACGGCAGCGCCGTCCCGTCGTCGCTGGCGGTCAACCCGCAGCTCACGATCATGGCGCTCGCCACGCGCGCCGCCGAGAAGCTCGCCACGCGCCTGTAGGCCGGCACGCGGGCTTGACGGACGACCGCCCGCCGTCGCAACGTGGCGCGATGAAGTCGACCTCCGCGCTCTTCGTCGCGCTCGCCCTCGGCGGCTGCGGCAACCTCGATCCCATCGCCGCCGTCGAGGCGCTCGGCGAGACCACGGGCGACCGCCCGAGCTACCAGGAGCGGCTTGCCTTCTACGCGACCAACCGAGCCCGGATGGCGCCCAAGGACGCCGGCTCGGGATGGCCCGACTACAAGCCGGTCCCGCCGCTCCTGTGGTCCGACGAGCTGGCGCAGGCCGCGCGCGCGCACTCGCAGGACATGCACGACACGCCCTGCTTCCAACACCCGTCCTGCGACGGCACCGACCCGTTCAAGCGCATCCAGATGTACTGGCAGGGCAGCTTCTCGTCGCTGGCAGAGAACATCGCCGCCGGGGTGAACGACGGGCAGCAGGCGGTCGAGTCGGCCTGGATCGACGAGGACGGCGCCTCGCCGGGCGAGACCGGCCACCGCGACAACATCTTCGACAAGATGTTCCGCTCGACGCACATCGGCCTCGGCTACGTCGCGGGCGGCAAGCAGTACCAAGGCTACTGGACGCAGGACTTCGCCGGCGTGTCGCCGCCGCCCGCGATCCCGCGCGTCGCGGCCGGCTCCCACTTCCCGCAGAGCACCTCGGCGGGGAGCGTGATCACCTTCGGTGCGGTCTACTACGACGCAAGCGGCGCGGCGCCCGACAGCGTCGACGTGGTGCTCGACGACGTGGCGACGCCACTCAAGCTCGCTCACGGCACTGCCACGGCGGGCGCATGGGAGGGCGGCGTCACCGTCCCCGCGGGGTGCCACCGCTACTACTTCCGCGCCCTCGTCGCCGGCAAGGGATCGATCTACCCCGACAGCGGGACGCTCGGCGTCGCCGACGCGAGCACCGCGAGCTGCCCCGATTACGTCGCAGGCGGCGTGAGCGCCGACCCGCTCGTCGGCGCCGGCGGGGGCGGCGGATGTTCCGCCGGCGGGCGCGCCTCGCCGTCGTCGCTGGCGGCGCTGGCACTCCTGGCAGTCGCCGCGCTGGTGCGACGCCGGGCCCGCGCGTCCTAAGGAGCCTGTTTCCGTAATGCGCCTGCTGCGGCGTTCGATCCGCTCGGCCATGCTTCGTCGCTCCTCCTCGGATTTACAAAAAGTAGTCCGTCGTCGTCGCTCCTCGCCTGGCCGGCGCCTCGAGCGCCTCGCGACGTCCCCTTACGGAAACAGGCTCCTAGCGCCCCCGCCCTGCCCCCGCTCGTCGTTGCGAACCGCAGACGGCGACCGCAGGTTCACGAGCGGAGGTGTGACGATGTTCGAGCTGAGCGCGAGCGAGGTGCGGGCGCTGCTGCGAGTGCTCGACGACTACATCCCGCGGCTGCGCGTGGAGGTTCACCGCACCCAGTACAACCGCGAACTGCGTCGCGAGCTGGAGCACGAAGAGGTGGTGCTGACCCGCCTGCGTGATCGGTTGAATCACGAGGTGGTCGTCTCGGCGACCTAGCCGCTGGATTCGCGGAGCTTCGGGCGGCGCTTCTGCTCGTCGAAGAACGCGTCTGCCGGCGGCGGGTTGTCGCGCGGCAGGCGCATCTCGATCCCGTGCGCGCGGAACACCGACGCGAGGGTTTCGTGGTTCGCCGCCAGCCCGCTCGCGACCGCCTCGTAGCCGTGGCTCGAAGCGCGGTCCTTGTTCCAGAAGTTGAGCGGGTTCATGTTGAAGAAGGCGTAGTCGTCGGCGGCGGGCTCGATGAAGACGATGTCGGCGTTGATCGTCTCGTCGCGGAACACCAGCTCCTTCGCGAGGTCGAGGCGCGACCCGATCAGCGTGCGCGCCGCCTGCGAGATCAGCGTCGGCAGCCCGTGCTCGTACAGCGAGCGGCCGGCGCGGTCGTAGCGAATCCGCGTGAACGGGTTGTAGCAGATCACCAGCTCGCACCCCTTCTCGACGGCGATGCGCACGTTCGCGGTGCGCATCAGCCCACCGTCGGCGAGGTCGAGCCGATCGGGCTCGCCCGGCTCACCGGCGCGCGGGTTGTCGATCAGCATCGGCTTGTACCAGACGGGGATCGCGCAGGAGGCGGCGATGGCGCGCGAGACCGGCACCTTGTGGTAGGGCTCGTCGTGGCCGAACACGACCAGCTCACCGTGGTTGAGATCGGTCGCCGTGAGGTAGAGCGCCTTGCCGGTGCGGGCGAAGTTCTCGTTGAAGTCGTCGGCGAGCCCCGCGCGGTGCATGTTGCGCCGCAGGTAGTCCTCGAGGGCGCGCGGGTCGAACAGGCCCGTCGGCAGCAGGCGCGCGCTCGCCTGGGTCATCTTGCCCACCGTCGAGCGGAGGGTGAACGGGCGCCCGGTGCGCGCGTCGGTGGCGCCCGAGAGCCAGTTGGTGAAGAGCTCCTGCTCCTTGTCGAGGAACAGGCCGACCCGGTGGACCAGCTCGAAGCTGTTGGGCCGCATGAAGTGCCACGGCTGGAACGGCTCGTAGGTTTCGCTCGTGCCGCGCAGGATGCGGAACACCTCGTCGGGCGGGATGCCCGCGGCGAGCACCGAGGCGAGCACCGACCCGGCGGAGAGTCCGACGAAGATGTCGAAGTCCATCAGCCCGAAGCGCCGCGGCGTCGGCGAGCCGGGCACCTTGCGGCGCAGGAACGCCTCGTCGAGCGCCCGCAGGCCGCCCGCCTTGAAGGCGCCGCCCGACACCGCGCCGCCGGCCAGCACGATCCCCACCTTGCCCGGCCGCAGCCTCGGCAGCGACGGGTCGAGCTTCTGGATCACGGTGATCCCGCGATGGTGGAGGAACCGTTTCTCGAAGGCCATGCCGCGTTGAGTATCCGGGAAAGCGCCGGCCTTTGCAAAACCGCCCCGCGACGGGGGCGGTCAGGTCCGGGGGATCCGATCGAGGGCCGACGCCGACAGTCGGCAGTCGGCAGTTCTCACCCGCCGGTCATCGGGCGATTTGATTCCCGCGCCCCTGCGTGCGAGGCTGCCGCGCCATGAGCGAGATCACCGACATCACGGCCAAGTACACCTACGGCACCTGGCGCGCGCAGCGCGGGTGGAAGCCGCTCCACGTCACGCGCGCACAGGACTGCCACTTCTGGGACGCCTCGGGGAAGCGCTACCTCGATCTCTCGGCGCAGCTCATGTGCTCGAACCTCGGGCACCAGAACGCCGCCGTCGTCGAGGCGATCTGCAAGCAGGCCCGCGAGCTGGCCTTCATCTCCCCGGCCTTCACCTGCGACATCCGCGCGAAGCTCTCGCAAAAGCTGCTCGAGGTGATGCCCAAGGGGCTCGACAAGTTCTTCTACGCGACCTCGGGCACCGAGGCGAACGAGGCGGCGATCAAGATCGCCCGCATGGCGACGGGCAAGCACAAGATCATCGCGCGCTACTCGAGCTACCACGGCTCGACCGCCGGATCGATCGCCGCGACCGGCGATCTCCGACGGTGGTTCGTCGAGCCGGCCGGCAAGATCCCGGGCGTGATCTTCGGCCCCGAGTGCAACTGCTACCGCTGCCCGATGAAGCAGACGCACCCGCAGTGCGGCCTCGCCTGCGCCGACTACCTCGAGCACATGATCGCGCAGGAGGAGAACGTCGCGGCGGTGATCGTCGAGCCGGTCGTCGGCACGAACGGCATCCTGGTGCCGCCCGCGGACTACCTGCCGCGCCTCGCCGAGATCGCGAAGCGGCGCAACGTGCTCCTCATCGCCGACGAGGTGATGGCGGGCTGGGGCCGCACCGGGAAGTGGTTCTCCGTCGACAACTGGGGCGTCGTGCCGGACATCCTCGTCACGGCGAAGGGCGTCACTTCGGCGATGGCGCCGCTCGGCGTCGTGGCCACCAGCCACGCGATCGCCGACTACTTCGAGGACCACTTCTTCGCCCACGGCCACACCTACGAAGCGCACCCGCTCACGCTGGCGCCCGCGGTGGCGGCGATCGACGAGTACAAGCGCCTCGACCTCATCGCGCGCGCGGGGCGGATGGGCGAGATCCTCGGCGTGAAGCTGCGCGCGCTGGCCGAGCGCCACCCGTCGGTGGGCGACGTGCGCGGCATCGGGCTGTTCTGGGCGCTCGACCTGGTGAAGGACAAGGCGACGCGAGCGCCGTTCAACACGCAGCAGGACAAGTTCGCGCGCAAGCCGCTGCTGATCGACCAGGTGACCTCGGCGGCGATGGCGCGCGGCGTGTTCGTCATGGGCTGGGTGAGCCACCTGGTGATCGCGCCGCCGCTCATCGTGACCGAGGCCGACCTCGACGAGGCGATCGCCGCGCTCGACGAGGCGCTGAAGATCGCCGACCAGGCCGCCGCGGCCTGATCCCGCGCGCCCGCGGTGGTACGCTCCGCCCGTGGGCAAGAAGGATCCGCCTCCCTTCCATAATCCGTTCGCCGCCGCGAAGGCTCAGCTCGCGGCGATCGTCGAACAACCCGCACGAGACGCCCGAGACGCACGAAAGACGAGGGACGCGTCTCTTGTTTCTCCGCCCCGACCATCCCGCCAGCCAGTCGCCCCCATCACCGGCGAAGAAACGAAAGACCGTCCCCACAGCGTGCGCCCCAGCGCGCAGACGACGTCCGAGGACCGCCTCTTCGAAGACGAGATGCTCGGCGTCCAGCGCCTCGCTCCCGACCCGCGAGGCCGCATCCGCGCCCCCGAGCCGAACGGGCCGCCGTCGCCCTCGCGGCGCAGTCGCGCCCTGGAGCGGCCCGCTTTGGCGGGCCTGGCGCTCAACGACGACGAGGCGGAGGCCTACGCGCAGCTCGCCGACCTGGTCGAGGGCGAGGGCATTTTCGACGTCGCCGACGGCGACGAGTTCGTCGAGGGGATCGCGCCGGGGCTCGATCGGCGCATCCTGAAGCGCCTGCGCAAGGGCGACTACGCGCTGCAGGGCCACGTCGATCTGCACGGCATGACCCGCGACGAGGCGCGCGCTGCCGTCGAGAAGTTCATCGCCGCGAGCCGCGCTGCGGGGAAGCGCTGCGTCCTCATCGCCCACGGCCGCGGCCTGAACTCGAAGGACCAGATCCCGGTGCTCAAGGAGAGAGTGAAGACGTGGCTCGAGCGCGGCCGCCTCGGGCGCGCGGTGCTGGCGTTCTGCAGCGCACGCCCGTGCGACGGCGGCGCGGGCGCGGTGTACGTGCTGCTGCGACGCTGAGCGCTACTCCTCGCTCGGCCCTCTGGACAGCCGCTGCAGCACCCCGAGGTCCTCCAGCGTCGTCGTGTCGCCGCTGGCGTGGCCCTTCGCCGCGATCTCCTTCAGGAGCCGCCGCATGATCTTCCCCGAGCGCGTCTTCGGCAGCGCGTCGGTGAAGCGGATCTCGTCGGGGCGCGCGATCGCGCCGATCTCCTTCACCACGTGCGCGGCCAGCTCGCGCTCGTCGCCGGCCGACGGCGCGCGCCCGCCCCGCAGCGTGACGAACGCCACCAGCGCCTGCCCCTTCATCTCGTCGGGGCGGCCCACCACCGCCGCCTCGGCCACCTTCGGGTGCGCCACCAGCGCGCTCTCCACCTCGGCGGTCCCCAGGCGGTGGCCGGCGACGTTGATCACGTCGTCCACGCGCCCCATCACCCAGAAGTAGCCGTCCTGGTCGCGGCGCGCGCCGTCGCCGGTGAAGTAGTTTCCGGGGATTTCGGAGTAATACCCCTTTTCGTAGCGTTCGGGGTTTCCCCAGATTCCCCGCAGCATCCCCGGCCACGGCTGGCGAAGCACCAAAAGCCCGCCCTCGTTCGCCGCGCAGGGCGTGCCGTCGGCCTTCACCACCTCGGCGTGGATCCCCGGCAGCGGCTGCGTGCACGAGCCGGGCTTGGTCGGCACCGCGCCCGGCAGCGGCGCGATCAGGATCCCGCCCGTCTCGGTCTGCCACCACGTGTCGACGATCGGGCAGCGGTCCTTCCCGATCACTTCGCGGTACCACATCCAGGCCTCGGGGTTGATCGGCTCGCCGACGGTGCCGAGCAGCCGCAGCGACGCCAGCGAGTGCCGCTCCGGCCACTCCACGCCCCACCGCATGAAGGCGCGGATCGCCGTCGGCGCGGTGTAGAAGATGGTGACGCCGAGCTGGTCGATGATGCGCCAGAAGCGGTCGGGCTCGGGCGTGTCGGGCGCGCCCTCGTACATCACCGACGTCGCGCCGTTCGCGAGCGGCCCGTACACGACGTACGAGTGGCCGGTCACCCATCCGACGTCGGCGGTGCAGAAGTAGGTGTCCTCGTCGCGGAGGTCGAACACCAGCTTCGTGCTCCACGCGACGTGCGCGAGGTAGCCGCCCGTCGAGTGGACCACGCCCTTGGGCTTCCCCGTCGTGCCCGACGTATAGAGGATGAACAGCGGGTGCTCGGCGTCCACCGGCACCGCGGGGCAGTCGGCGCCCTGACGCCCGACGAGATCGCTCCACCAGTGGTCGCGCCCCTCGTGGAAGGTGATCTCCTGGCCGGTGCGGCGCACCACGATCACGTTCTTCACCGTCGGCGCCTTGGTCAGCGCGGCGTCCACCGCCGGCTTGAGCGGCAGCAGCTTGCCGCGCCGCCAGCCGCCGTCGGCGGTGATCACCGCCACCGCCCCGGCGTCGTTGAGGCGGTCGGCGAGCGCCTCCGACGAGAAGCCGCCGAACACCACCGAGTGGGTGGCGCCGATGCGCGCGCACGCCAAAAGCGCAATCGCCAGCTCGGGGATCATCGGCATGTAGATCCCGACGCGGTCGCCCTTCTCCACGCCCAGCTCGCGGAGGGCGTTGGCGGCGCGACACACCTCGCGGTGCAGCTCGTGGTAGGTCAGCGTGCGCCGGTCGCCGGGCTCGCCGACCCATTCGATCGCCGCCTTGTTGCGCCGCCACGTCGCGAGGTGCCGGTCGAGGCAGCTCTCGGTGACGTTCAGCTCGCCGCCGGTGAACCACTTCACGTACGGGAAGCCGCCGTCGCGGACCTTCGTCCACGGCTTGGACCACACCAGCTCCCCGGCCACCTCGCCCCAGAAGCCGTCGGGATCCTCCGCCGCGCGCCGCCACAACGTCTCGTACTCGTCGGGGGAGCGCACGTGGGCACGCGCTGCAAAAGCTGCATCCGGGGAAAACGAGCGCCCCTCCTTCTGTACCGATTCGATGGAGGGCGCGCCGGCGCCGCCTTTTCCGCCTGTCTCGCTCATCGTCGCTCCTCGGGAAGTGCGAGTCCGCCAGCGAAGCTATTCCACCGCTCCCGAGCGTGCAAGACCGTCGGTGGACGGGGCGGCCGAGCGATTGACAGCCCTTCCGCCGCGAGCGTATTGTCGCCGCGCCAAGGCCGGAAGGAGCCCCTCCATGCAGCGCCACACCCGCTCCGCGTTCGTCGCCGCCGCGATCCTGCTCGGCGCCTGCGGGCGGACGTCGATCGACCTCCCGTGCCTCAACGACCAGGACTGCAGCGACGGGCTCGTGTGCGGGCCGGACAGCCTCTGCGTCCCGCCGGGCGGCGTCGGCGTCGGCGACAGCGCCGTTCCCGTCCCGGACGGCGGCCCCGTCTACGACGACGGCGGCTTCGGGGGCTGCAGCCCGGTCTGTCCGCCGACCGAGGTCTGCGTCGAGCATCAATGCATCAAGCCGCCCTGCTCCGATCAATCGCCCTGCCCCGCGGGCGAGGTGTGCGTCCGCGGCATGTGCGAGCCGCAGCTGTGCGGCCAGGGCGCCCCCTGCCCGCCCGGCTCGACCTGCATCGATAATATGTGCGTCCCGCAGGACTGCGCCCACGGCGGCGCGCCCTGCCCCAATGGCCAGGTCTGCCAGAGCGGGCTGTGCGTGCCGTTCAATTGCAATAATGGCGCGCCCTGCCCGCTTGGCTCGATCTGCATGAATGGGCTGTGCGTCAATCAGCCCGGTTGTGGCAATGGCGCCCCCTGCCCGCAGCTGTTCCAATGCGTCAACGGCCAGTGCTGCGGCCCGATCGGCAACCTCTGTGTTCCGCCGCCTGCCAATTGCGGCCAGGGCGGCGACGTCTGCCCGCCGTTCCTCCAGTGCATCGGCGGGACCTGCTGCCTCCCCGTCGGTGGCCTGTGCATTCCGCCGCTCCAGCAGTGCGGCCAGGGCGGCCAGACGTGCCCGATGGGGGATCGATGCATCCTCGGATTCTGCGTCCCCAACGACATCGGCGGAATGTGCCAGATGGACGGCGACTGCCCGAACAAGGGGCGCTGCCTGTTCGGCTTCTGCCTACCCGGCGGGATTGGCGGCGGCTGCCAGTCCAACAACGATTGCCCGAACAATGGCCAGTGCCTGTTCGGGATCTGCCTCCCCGGCGGAATCGGCGGCATGTGCAAGATGGACGGCGATTGTCCGAAGGGCGACCGCTGCCTGGCCGGCATCTGCATCCCGGGCGGCCCGCAGCCCGGCGGCTGTAAGAGCAACGCCGACTGCCCGCCCAATCAGATGTGCATCAATGGGCAGTGCCAGGGCGTCGGTCCGGGCGGCTGCAAGTCGAACGCGGACTGCCCGCCCAATTCGACCTGCCAGAACGGCCAGTGCACTCCCGCGCCGCCGCCCGACTTCTGCATGAGCAACCAGGACTGCCCGAACGGAAACGCCTGCGTCAAGGGTGTCTGCGTGCCGTCGAAGGGAATGTGCCAGATGAACGGCGACTGCCCTCAGCAGGGGTGGATCTGCGTCAATGGCCAGTGCGTCCAGTTCATGCCTTGCAACGGAGATGCGAACTGCCCGCCCGGCCAGGTCTGCACGAACGGCATCTGCGGTGTGCCGCCGAACGGCTGCGGCAATGGCCAGCCGTGCCCTCCCGGCGACCAGTGCCAGAACGGCCAGTGCGTCCCCGTCCGGCCGCCGCAGTGCCTCAATGACCTGCAGTGCCCGAACGGCGAAACCTGCCTGATGGGGATTTGCGTGCCGGCGGTGAAGTGCATGATCGACCAGAACTGCCCGCCCGGCCTCATCTGTCTCAACAACATCTGCGCAAAGCCGGGCTGCGTCACCTCGAAGGACTGCCCCAATGGCCAGCTCTGCCAGAACGGGTCGTGCGTGAACCCGCCGCCCGCGAAGTGCGTCAAGGACGGCCAGTGCCTCCCCGGCCAGGTGTGCAGCAATGGCCTGTGCGTGTTCCAGGGCGGCTGCAAGATCGACGCGGACTGCCCGCCCGGCGAGACCTGCCAGAACGCCGCCTGCGTGCCGAAGCAGGGCGGCTGCACGAAGGACTCCGAGTGCCCGGTCGGCGATCGCTGCGACCTCTTCAACAGCACCTGCATCGCGATCATGAGCTGCATGAGCGACGCCGACTGCCCGGGCGGAGCGTGCCTCAATCACCAGTGCGAGCAGGTCGTCCCGTGCGCCCCCGGCGTGGCCTGCCCGCCGAACACGCAGTGCTCGATGAAATCCCCGGTCTGCCTGCCGAAGCCCGATTGCGTGGCCGACGCCGACTGCCCGAATGGCTACCGCTGCGATCGAAATTATTGCCAGCCATTCGGCTGCACGCTCAGCGTACAGTGCGATTACAACTGGACCTGCGTCGCCGGCCAGTGCTGGCCGCCCGCCTATTGCGCCGGCAACGCCGACTGCCCGAAGGGGCTCCAGTGCGTCACCCACCAGTGCCAGGATCCGAATGGCTGCGCCAACGACGTGCAGTGCCCGCAGGGACAGGTCTGCCTCTACGGCCTGTGCTTCCTGCCGCCGCCGCACGATTGCAACGTGACCGCCGACTGCCCGAAGGGCGACCTCTGCCGGTCCGGGCGGTGCGTGTCGCCGCAGCCGTGCATGATCAACGCGAACTGCTCGAATGGCGAGCTGTGCATCAACAACCGCTGCCAGAGCGGGATCCAGTGCCTCAAAGACGTCGACTGCCCCAATGGCCGGAAGTGCGTCCAGGGGCAGTGCCAATAGTTGCCGCGAATCGTGAATGCCCGCCGACAACCCCTCGAGAATAGGACTGCGAGCGCGATCATGAGACCGTCCATTCGCCACACCGGAAGCCGCCCCACCCTCCGCCTGGCCCTCGTGGTCGCCGCCGCCATGGCGGCCCCCGGCGCCGCCCGCGCG
>JAJXSP010000095.1 GCA_021784515.1 Myxococcales bacterium
GGGCGCGGGCGCAGGCGCGGCAGGCGCGGCGGCGGCGGGCGCCGCGGCGGCGGGCGCGCGATCGACCACGCCCGCGGGCACCGTGTTCATCGCCAGCACCGGCGGCTCGGCCGGCTTCTTCGTCATCACCACGACGAGCAGCACCACGACCGCCGCCGCGGCGAGGCCGCCGCCGCCGACGATCGCCCACACCCACTTCGGCATGCCCTGCGGCTGCGTGGGCATCATGATCGGCGCGGCCACCACCGGCGAGAACACCGGCGCCGCGCTCAGCACGGGGAGGTCGGCCGACTGGGCCGACGACGGGCCGGGCGCCGCCGAGAGCGTCTGCGCGGCCATCGCGCGGATGTCGATGAGCCCCGAACCCTCGGTCTTCGAGCTGGCGTAGCCCGGACGATCGCCCGAAGAGTCGGTGCGCATCGCGCCGGAATTGGCCGCGCCGCCGGTGGCGAGCGCCTGCAGGTTGTTCAGCGAGAAGAGCACCGAGCTCTCGTTGCGCTGGCCCGTCATCTTCGGGCCCTGGGGGCCGCTATCGATCGGCGGCTCGGCGACGGGCGCGGCGGCATCGACGGCCGGGGTGCCGAAGCCGGGCGAGTTGGTCCTCTCGCGGGGCGCCGGACCCGAGGGAATGGCCGCGAACAGGCTGGCCGGGGCTGCCGCCGGAGCCGGCGACGCCGCGGCGCTCCCGAACAGATCCTCGCCCGCCGACGCCGCCAGCACGGCCGACGGTGGCGCGGCTTGCGTGGCGCCCGCGTTGCCGAACAGGTCGGCGGCGCCGTTGTCCCCCGCGGGCGGCGCGCCGGCCGGATTGAAGATGTCGTTCGCGTCGCTGCCGCGGGCCGCCTCCTGCCCCGCCGCCGCCCCGCGCGCCAGCGCCGCCACCGCCTCGGGCATCTCGGCGCCGATCATCGTGCTCGCCTCGGGCGCGGCCTTGGCGGCGCCGGCGGCGGCGAGGTCGCGGAAGTCGTCGATCGACCCGAGGCGCAGCCAGTCGCCGAAGCCTTCCCGCCACGCGTAGGTCTCCACGTCGCACTGGCCCGCGGCCACCTTCGCCCGCACCTCCGCCGCCGTCATCGGCCCAACCTGCTCGCGATCGATCACCAGGTGCCACACCGCGTCCGACGAGCCTTCGCCCTGCCCGCCCGGCGGCAGCGAGGCCTCCTCGCCCGCCATGGCCTCTCCGCCCGTGTCCGCCGCCTCTGCCTCGCTGCCCTCGATGCCCCGCACGACGATGATGTGGCTGCACTTCTTGCAGCGGATCTTGAACACCTTGCCGCGGACCTTCTCGTCGGCGATGGAATACTTTGTCGCGCAGTTGTCGCAGACGATCTTCATCGAGCGGTTCCCCTGGAGGCACGGGCCTCCGGTCGGTGGAGGCGGGCTGCCTCCAAGATGAAAGAACGCGGCATTATAGGGCAGCCCCACTTCTGGTGGCAAGCGCCGCTGCCGTCGGGGGCGCGCCGTCCGTAGCCTTGGACACCGCGGGTCGCGAGGCCTTGGGCGGGCTCAATTTCCGCACGTGCGCAGCGCCAGGAACGCGAAGCCCGCCGCGCACGCGATGAGGATGGCGGCGGCCACCATCGACGGGAAGCGCAGCACGCGCGCCTACCGGAAGGGGTTCTTGAGGACGATCGTCTCGGCGCGGCCCGGACCGACCGAGATCAGCGACGCGGGGATGCCGACGAGGTCCTCCACGCGCCGCACGTACCGCTTGGCCGCCGTGGGCAGGTCGTCGAAGTCGCGCACCTCGCGGGCGTCGCCGTCCCAGCCGTCGCACTCCTCGTAGACCGGCGTCGCGCGGCCGATGTCCTCGAGGTCGAGCGGCAGCTCGTCGCGCGTGGCCCCATCGAGCTGGTAGGCGACGCACACCTTGATCCGCTTGAGGCCGCGCAGCACGTCGAGCTTGGTGATGGCGAGGCCGGAGAGGCCGTTGAGCCGCGCCGCCAGCCGCAGCGCCGCCACGTCGAGCCAGCCGCAGCGACGGGGGCGACCGGTGGTGGCACCGAACTCCGCGCCGGTCTCGCGCAGGCGGTCGCCCGTCTCGTCGGTCAGCTCGGTCGGGAACGGCCCACCGCCGACGCGGGTGGAGTAGGCCTTGGCGATGCCGATCACCGCGTCGATCGACGTCGGCCCGATCCCGGCGCCGGTGCAGGCGCCGCCGGCCAGCGTCGAGGAGGAGGTGACGAAGGGGTAGGTGCCGTGGTCGACGTCGAGGAGCGTGCCCTGCGCGCCCTCGAAGAGGACGTGCCGGCCGCGCTTCATCTCGTCGTAAATGGCGCGCGAGGCATCGCCGCGGTAGCGCGCCAGCGCTTCGCCGTAGCCGAGGTACTCGGCGACCACCCCATTCGCGTCGGCCTCCGACGGCACCGTCCCGCCGAGGTGCATGATCAGCGGCGCCAGCTCGTCGAGGTTGCGCCCGACCAGCTCGGCGAGGCGCTCCGGCCTGGTGAGGTCGGCGACGCGCACCCCGCGGCGGGCCATCTTCGCCTCGTACGCCGGGCCGATGCCGCGCCGGGTGGTGCCGATGGCCGTCTTGCCGCGCTCGCGCAGCGCGTCCAGCTCGCGGTGCCACGGGAGGATCACGTGCGCGCGGTCGCCGACGAGGAGGTCGCGGTCGTCGGCGAGCAGCCCCTTGTCCTTCAACGCGGCGATCTCCGAGAGCAGCGTCTTCGGGTCGATCACCATGCCGTCGCCGAGGACGCACTTCTTGCCCCGGCCGCGCAGCACTCCGGACGGCACGAGGTGGGTCACGAGCTTCTGGCCGTCGACGACCAGGGTGTGGCCGGCGTTCGCGCCGCCGCCATAGCGGACCACCACGTCGGCGAACTCGGAGTAGAGGTCGACGACTTTACCCTTCCCCTCGTCGCCCCACTGGGCGCCGACAACGACAACGTTGGCCATGGCGCGCGTACCTTAGCGTGGAGGAGGGGGCGCGTCGAGCGGCGCCCGGCGATCGCTCTCTACAGGGAGACGACCATGGCCGAGCGCACGTTCGGGACGGCGCGCACCGCGTCGAGCGTCGCCGCGTCCACCTCGACATCGACGTTCCACAGCTGGAGCGCCGCGCCGCCCGGCCGGTCGAGCCCGACCTGCATGCGGCTCACGTTGATGTTGCGCGCCCCGAGCAGCGTGCCGACGGCGCCGATGACGCCGGGGCGGTCGAGGTTGTCGAGGACGAGGATGCGCCCCTCGGGCGAGGCCTCGAGCAGGAAGCTGTCGATCTGCACCACGCGCCCCTCGACGCCGCCGCCGGTGTGGAACAGCGTGCCCTTGACGAATCGCTCGCCGCCCTTGCCGCGCACGCGCACGCCGAGCGACGACGTGAAGTGCGCGGTCTGGGCGCGGGTGGTCTCGGAGACGACGATGCCGCGGTCGGCGGCGAGCAGCTTCGCGTTCACCTCGTTCACGGGCTCGTCGAGGTGGCGCCGCAGCACGCCCGCCACCACCGCCGCCCCGATCGGCTTCGCGCCGACGGCGGCGATCTCGCCCGCCACCTCCACGGTCACCGCCTCGACGGTGCCGGAGAGCTGCGCGGCCAGCTCGCCGATCCGTCCGCCCAGCTCGAGCCAGGGGTGGACGCTGGCCTGCGCCTCGCTCGACATCGCGGGCAGGTTGAGCGCGTTGCGCACCTCGCCGCGCAGGAGGTAGGCCGCGATCTGCTCGGCCACCTCCACCGCCACCTTCTCCTGCGCCTCCTCCGTCGAGGCGCCGAGGTGCGGCGTGGCGATCACCCTCTCGTGCGCGAGCAGCGCGCCCAGGACCGGGTGCTCCTTCGGCGGCGGCTCCTCGGTGAACACGTCGAGCGCCGCGCCCGCCACCTTGCCCGAGTTCAGCGCGTCGAGCAGCGCCGCCTCGTCGACGATGCCGCCGCGCGCGGCGTTCACGATCAGCACGCCCTGCTTCATCTTCTGGAAGGCGTCGGCGCCGACGAGGCCGCGCGTCTCCGGCAGGAGCGGCGTGTGCACCGTCAGGAAGTCGGCGCGCCGGAAGACCTCGTCGAGCGGCAGCAGCTCGACGCCGAGCTTCGCCGCCGCCGCCTCGCTCAGCACCGGGTCGTACCCGACGACGCGCATCTTCAACCCCTGCGCGCGGTCGGCCACGATGCGGCCGATGTTGCCCAGGCCGAGCACGCCGAGCGTCTTGTCGCACAGCTCGGTGCCCTCGAACTTCTTCTTCTCCCACTTGCCGGCCTTCATCGTCGCGGTCGCCTGCGGGATGTGGCGCGCCAGCGACGCGAGCAGGCAGAGCGCGTGCTCCGCCGTCGTCACCGCGTTCCCCGACGGCGTGTTCATCACGATCACGCCGCGCCGCGAGGCCGCCTTCACGTCGATGTTGTCGACCCCGATGCCGGCGCGCCCGACGACGCGGAGCGCCTTGGCGGCGGCGATCACGTCGGCCGTGACCTTGGTCGCCGAGCGCACCGCGAGCGCGTCGACCCCGGCGAGCGCCTCCTTGAGGGCGTCGCCCTTGAGCCCCGTCTGGACGCGCACCTCGATCTCGGGGTGCGCCTTCAGGACCTCGACGGCGCGGGCCGACAGTTCGTCTGCGATGAGCACATGGAAACGGGCGGGCTGGGTGGACATGGCGCGGGGGATATCAAGCGCGCGGCGGCAAGTCAATCTGGCTGCGCTGCGTGCTAGATTCCCCCGATGCGCCCGTCGGTCAGCTTCCTTGTCGTCGCCGCGTTGGCCGTCCCCGTCTTCGCCGCCCCCCTGCCCGACGACGCGCTGGTCGACGAGGGGTCGCGCAAGCTGGAGGGCGGGGACGTCGACGGCGCGCTCGACGCGTTCGCGCGCGCGGAGAAGGCGGCGCCGAAGGATCCGCGCCCGCGCTACCTCCGCGGCGCGGCGCTCGGCCGGAAGCACGACGCGGCCGGCGCCGTCGCTGCCTACCGCGAGGCGCTGGCGCTCGACGGGAAGCTCGCCGCAGTGCACAACGAGCTGGGCGCGGTGCTCGAGGAGGCGGGGCGCCGCGACGAGGCGACCGGCGAGTTCCGCGCCGCGCTCGAGGCCGACCCGACGCTCGCCGAGGCGTGGTCGAACCTCGGGCGCGCCCAGCTGGCCCGGGGCGACGGCGCGGCGGCCGTGGACACCTTCAAGAAGGCGGCGGCGCGCGCACCGAAGGACGCCGACCTGCGCATCGATCTATCGGTGGCGCTGCGCAAGCTCGGCCGCGCCGACGAGGCGACCGCCGCGGCGCGCGAGGCGGTGTCGCTCGCACCGTCGCTCGCGCCCGCGCACCTCAACCTCGGGCTGTGCCTTTCGGCGGCGAAGAAGCTCGACGAGGCGGCCGCCGAGCTGACCGCGGCGACGCGGCTCGATCCGCAAGGCCACCTCGCCTTCGTCGCCCTCGCCACCGTCGAGCGCGACCGCAAGCGCTGGGACGCCGCGCTCGGCGCGCTCGATCGCGCCCAGGCGCTCAAGCCGCGGTCGCTCGCGCTGCGGCTGGAGCGGGCGCGCATCCTCGGGGCGGCGAAGCGGTGCGCCGAGGCGAAGCAGGCGCTCGGCGCGCTCCCCGCCGACAAGGACGACGTGAAGGCGGCGGCGCGCGAGGTGGCGGCGACCTGCCCGTGAACGCGCGCGCGAACGTGCTAGAAAAGCGACCATGCTGCCCGACGAGCCGCTGCGCCAGGCCCTCACCTTCGACGACGTCCTGCTCCTTCCCGCCGAGAGCGAAGTGCTGCCGCGCGAGTGCGACGTACGGACGCGGCTCACCGAGAAGATCGCGCTGAACGTCCCGCTGCTCGCCTCGGCGATGGACACGGTCACCGAGGCGGCGACGGCGATCTGCATGGCGCGCGAGGGCGGCCTCGGCGTGATCCACAAGAACCTCTCGATCGAGCAACAGGCGAGGGAGGTCACCAAGGTCAAGAAGGCCGAGTCGGGGATCGTCGTGGACCCGGTGGTGGTGCACCCCGACGAGCCGCTCCACCGCGCGCTCGACCTGATGCGGATCCACCAGATCTCCGGCCTGCCGGTGGTCGCCGAGGGCAAGGCGGTCGGCATCCTCACCAACCGCGACGTGCGCTTCGAGCGGCGCCTGGACCAGCGCGTGCGCGACGTGATGACCACCCGCCTCATCACCGCCCCCGAGGGCATCTCCCTCGAGAAGTCGAAGGAGCTGCTGCACCACAACCGGATCGAGAAGCTGGTCGTGGTGGACGACACGGGCCGCATGAAGGGCCTCATCACGATCAAGGACATCGAGAAGGCGGAGTCGCACCCGACGGCGGTGAAGGACGAGCTGGGGCGGCTGCGCTGCGGCGCCGCGGTGGGCGTGGCCGAGGACACGCTCGCCCGCGCGCAGGCGCTCGTGGCGGCGGGCTGCGACGTGCTCGTCGTGGACACGGCGCACGGCCACTCCACGCGGGTGCAGGAGATGGTGCGCCACCTGCGCGGGGAGTTCCCGTCGCTGCAGCTCATCGCCGGCAACGTCGCCACCGCCGAGGGCTACCTCGCGCTGGTGCGGGCCGGCGCCGACGCGGTGAAGGTGGGCATCGGTCCGGGGTCGATCTGCACCACGCGCATCGTCGCCGGCGTCGGGGTGCCGCAGATCACGGCCATCGCGGACTGCGCAAAGGCGGCGGAGAAGGCCGGACGCCCGATCATCGCCGACGGCGGCGTCAAGTACTCGGGCGACGTCGCCAAGGCGATCGCCGCCGGCGCGCACTCCGTGATGGTCGGCTCGCTCTTCGCCGGCACCGACGAGGCGCCGGGCGAGGTGATCCTCTACCAAGGGCGCTCGTACAAGACCTATCGCGGCATGGGCTCGATCGGCGCGATGAAGGACGGGTCGAGGGACCGCTACTTCCAGGGCGACGCGATGGACGATCAAAAGCTGGTCCCCGAAGGGATCGAGGGGCGCGTCCCCTACAAGGGCGCCCTGGCGCAGTCGATCTACCAGCTGCTCGGGGGGCTGAAGTCCGCGATGGGGTACACCGGCTGCCGCACCATCGACGAGCTGCGCGCCAAGGCGCGCTTCGTCCGGATCTCGCCGCAGGGGCTCCGCGAGTCGCACGTCCACGACGTGATCATCACGAAGGAAGCGCCGAACTACCGGCTCGAGTAGGTCTCCCGCCAGCACCTTGACGAGCTCGCCGGCAGGTTGGCGCGCGCTTCGCCGGGGCGCGCGGACCGGGCCGCGGAGCGGTTGGCGTGGCGCCTGCTATTCCCGCGTCGCGAGGTGAGCGCGATGAGCCCGCAGACCCAACCGCACCGATGGAAACCGCCCGTGGCCGAGGGCGCCCCTGTGTCGATCCGAGAAGCGTCGCGGCTGGCCGCGCTGGCGGCGACGACGCTGCTCGACAGCCCCCACGAGGCGCGCTTCGACGAGCTCGTGCGCCTGGCGATCGGGTTGACCCACGCCGACGCGGCGGTGATCGGGCTGGTGGATCGCGGCCGCGAGTGGTGGAAGGCGAGCGCGGGCGTGGCGCTCCACGCGGTGCCGCGCGCGACCTCGTTCGCCGATCACGCGATCGCGGCGGCGGTCGACGGGGGCGAGGTGTTCGTCGTCGCCGACGCGGCCTCCGACGATCGTTTCGCGGAGAGCCCGCTCGTGACCGGCGCTGGAATGCGCGCCTGCGCCGCCGTGCCGATCGCCGCCCCGCAGGGCGACCGGATCGGCGCGCTGTGCGTCTTCCACCGCGCGCCCGGCGCGCTCGGCGTCGAGGGTCGGTCGGCGCTGCGGGCGCTCGCGCGGCAGGTCGAGGCGCTGGTGGCGCTGCGGCAGGCGGCCGCGAGCGATCCGGTCCGGGAGGCGGAGCGCCGCCGCGCCATCGCCGCGCAGCTGCTCCACGACCTGCGCGATCCGATCTCGGTCATCCAGGCCAACGCGCAGTTCGCCTTGATCCAGCCGCTCGGCGAGGGGGCGCGCGGCGCGCTCGAGGACGTGGTGGCGTCGACGCGCGCGCTCCACGACCTCGTGCTCAACCTGCTCGACCTCAGCCGCGCCGAGGGCGGCGACCTCGCGCCCCGGCTCGGCTCGGTGGACGTGGCGGCGCTGGTCCGCGACGCGGTGCTGCGCCTCGAGCCGCGCGCGCTCGGGCGGCGGCAGAGGCTCGCGCTCATCACCGCCGCCCCGTCGCTGCGGCTGCGGGGCGACGCCGACCAGCTCCGCCGGATGGTCGAGGTGCTGGTCGAGCACGCGATCAAGTACAGCCCGGACGAGGGCGCGATCCGCGTCGAGGTCGGCACGCGGGACGGCGCGATCGAGCTGCGCGTCAGCGACGCGGGGCCCGGCGTCCCGCACGCGATCCGCGACGGGCTCTTCGAGTGCGCCGCTCCCGACGAGGCCGCGCGCGACGAGCCCGGCGGGCGCTCCAGCCCCGGCCTCGGCCTGCCGTTCTGCCGCATCGCCGCCGCCTGTCATGGCGGGCGCGTGTGGATCGAGGACACCCTCGACGGCGGCGCCTGCTTCTGCGTGAGCCTGCCCGCGGGCGAGGCCGCGGTCTCCGCCGGCCGCTGATCGAACGCCCGTCGGGGCGGTGGCAGCGCGACGACGATCGCGGTAGAAAGGCCTCCCACGAGAGGCCCGACGATGACCCGCGACCTCTGTCTCATCCTCGACTTCGGCTCCCAGTACACGCAGCTCATCGCTCGGCGCGTCCGCGAGCTGAAGGTCTATTCCGAGATCCACCCCTTCGATCTCGGGCTGGACCGCATCCGCGCCCTCGCCCCGAAGGCGATCGTTCTCTCGGGCGGACCATCGTCCTGCTACGACCCCGGCGCGCCGACGGTCGACCCGGCGCTCTTCGAGCTGGGCGTCCCGATCCTCGGCATCTGCTATGGCGTGCAGCTCGCGGTTAGGCTCCTCGGCGGCGAGGTCGAGGCCGCGAGCCACCGCGAGTACGGGCGCGCGCACGTCACCGTCCGCGACGAATCCGCGCTCTTCCACGGATTCACCCCCGGCGAAGACCTGGCGGTGTGGATGTCGCACGGCGACCGCGTCGCGCGCCTCCCCGCCGGCTTCCGCCTGATCGGCGAGACGCCGAACGCCCCCGCCGCCGCCGTCGCCGACGAGGCGCGCAACATCTGGGGCGTCCAGTTCCACCCCGAGGTGGCGCACACGCCGCGAGGCGGCGAGCTGCTCGCCAACTTCCTCTTCCGCATCTCCGGCTTCGAGCCGACCTGGACGATGGCCTCCTTCGTCGACGAGGCGGTGGCGCGAATCCGCGCGCAAGTGGGCGACGGTCGCGTGGTGCTCGGGCTCTCCGGTGGCGTCGACTCGTCGGTCACCGCGGCCCTGCTCCAGCGCGCGATCGGCGACCGCCTGACCTGCATCTTCGTCGACAACGGCCTGCTCCGCGCCGGCGAGCGCGCCGGAGTCGAGACGCTCTTCCGCGACGCCTTCCACGCCGACCTTCACGTCGTGGACGCCGAGGCGCGCTTCCTCGAGGCGCTCCGCGGGATCAGCGAGCCCGAGCAGAAACGCAAGACGATCGGCCGCGTGTTCATCGATGTCTTCGACGAGGAGGCGCGTCGGCTCGGAGACGTCGCGTTCCTCGCACAGGGAACGCTCTACCCCGATGTGATCGAGTCGGTGTCCCACCGCGGCCCGTCGGCGACCATCAAGAGCCACCACAACGTCGGCGGGCTGCCGGAGCGGATGAAGCTGCGCCTCGTCGAGCCGCTGCGCGAGCTGTTCAAGGACGAGGTGCGCGAGCTGGGCGCCGAGCTGGGCCTGCCGCGCGATGTGCTGTGGCGCCAGCCGTTCCCCGGTCCCGGCCTCGCCGTGCGCTGCCTCGGCGACCTGACGAAGGCGCGCCTCGACGTGCTGCGGGCGGCCGACGCGATCATCGACGAGGAGATCCGCGCCGCGGGGCTCTACGAGTCGATCTGGCAGTCGTTCGGCGTGCTGCTCCCGGTGCGCTCCGTCGGCGTGATGGGCGATCAGCGGACCTACGCCGAGACCCTGTGCGTACGCGCCGTGCACTCGAAAGACGGAATGACCGCCGACTGGGTTCCCCTCCCGTACGAGCTGCTGGGCGCGATCAGCCGGCGCGTGATCAACGAGGTCCGCGGCATCAACCGCGTCGTGTACGACGTCACCTCCAAGCCGCCGGGGACGATCGAATGGGAATGAGTCGCGCGATGGAGCCGACCGCGGCCGATGCAGCGGGCAGACGCGCCGCCGTGGCCGTCGCGGCGGCTCATCGCGCTGCGGCCGTATTGCTCGCCGTTCTCCCGTCGCTGGCGCAGGCGAAGCCGGTGGTGGAGACGCTCGGCGAGCTGACGGTGGACTTCTCCGCCGGCACGATCGAGGTCCGCGCAGCCGCCGCGCCCGACCTGCGCGCACCGTCGGCGGAGGTGGGGCGGTTCAGCGCCGAGCGGCGGGCGCGCGCAGTCGCGGCGAAGCGGCTCCGCGAGGGGCTGGCGAAGCTGCCACGCGAGCGGCTCGGCTGCGACGACGCCGGCGCGTTGAAGGTGGACCAGGCGATCGACAAGGCGGCGGTGAGCGCGATCGACTGGGGCTCCGACGGCTCGGTCACCCTGGCGCTCCGCGTGTCGCTCGCCGAGCTGGCTTCGCCGGCGACCCCGGCGACGGGATCCGCGATCCTCCTCGACGGCGCGACCCGAACGGCGCTCTTCACCGGCGAGAAGTGCTCGGCCGCCGTCGCTGCGCCACCGGTCTTCGAGAGCGCCGCCGACGCGCGCGCCACCCTGCCCGCCCTCAAGGACGCCCACGTCACGCGGCGGATCGCCGACACGGCGCGGCCGGCCGCGATCGTGAGGAGCGGCAAGTGAGGCGCGCTCTCGCCGTCGCCACCGTGCTCCTCGCCGCCACCGTCGCGCACGCCGACGATCCCACCTTCGAGGCGCTCGGCCAGGCGCCGATCGCGGGTGGCGACCGCGTGCGAGCGCGCGACCGCGCCCTCGACGAGGCGTTCCGCCAGGCGGTGGAGCAGGCGGTGGCGACGATCCTCGAGCCGCAGGTGATCGCCGCGCGCGCGTCGCAGCTCAAGCTCTCGGTCTACCCGAAGGCGCGCAGCTACATGACCACCTGGAGCATCGTCGAGGAGGGCGACCAGGGCGCGCTCTTCCAGGTGCGCGTCTCGGCGCAGGTAGCGGTGGCGCGGCTCGCCAGGGACGTGCAGGCGCCGCAGGCGGTCAAGCCGGCGCCGGCGCAGAAAGGCAAGGCAGCGGTGTGCCTCGTCGAGCGGCGCGAGGCAGCGCCGTGGACGCCCTCGTCGCTCGAGAAGGAGCTGGCGCGCGCGGCGACGGCGCGCGGCGTCGAGGCGGCGCCGCTCGGCGGGCGATGCGCACCGGCGACGCAGGGCGCGACCGGTGCGGCCGACGACCTCGACGACCGGCAGGCGGGCGCGCTGGCGAAGGGCACCGGGGCGCAGGGCGCGCTCGTCGGCCTCGTCACCGCGCGCGAGACGGGCGTGGTGCGCGGCACGGCGCTGGCGACGGCGCACGCCGAGGCGCGCCTCCACCTCGTCGAGTCCGACGGCCGGCCGATCGGCGCGGCCACGGTCGAGCGCGACGCCTGGGACGCCACCGCCGACGGCGCGCTCGCTGCCGCGTCCCGCGAGGCGCTCGACGGCGCGCTGAGGGCGATCGGGCCCAGGATCAGCGACCGCTGGCCGTCGGGCGGCGCCGCCGGCGGGGTGGTCGCTCACGTGGCGGGCGTCGAGCACTTCGCGGCGCTGCAGGCGCTCTCCCGCACCCTCGCCTCCACGCCGGGCGTGGGCGGAGTGACGCCGCGGCGCTTCGACCCGAGCGGGATCGACCTGTTCATCGAGACGGCGGCGCCCGCGGGGGCCCTCGCGGCGGCCCTCTTGCGCGCTCCGGCCGAGACCGACGGCACGCGCTTTTCGGCCGAGGCGATCGGCGACCTCGAGCTGAAGGTGCGGGTGGTGCCGCCTCCACCGCCGCCCCCTCCCCCGCCGTTGCCCGCCGCGCCGGTGGCGCCGCCGGGGTGACGATGACGCGCCCGATCCTGCTCGCCCTCGCGCTGGCCGGCTGCGGCGCCCCGTCGGTGAAGCCCTCCGACGCCACGCTCGCCGTGCGCTGCGGCGATCGCGACGCACAGATCTTCGTGGACGACGCCTACGCCGGCCTCGCCCTCGACAGCGCGGCGCACCCGCTCGGCCTCGGCGCCGGCCTGCACCGCGTCGAGGTGCGCGCCCCCGGGCGCTTCGCCGCCTTCCGCAGCGTCACGCTCGCGCGCGGCGACCGCGCCACCGTCGAGGTCACGCTCCGCCCCGACCTCGACGCGCGGGGCGAGGAGGTGGCGCGATGAACCTCCCCAACGCACTCACCCTCGCGCGCATCCTGCTCGTACCGGTGTTCGGCTGGCTGTGGCTCACCGGGCGGCACGGCCCGGCGCTGTGGGCCTTCGTGATCGGCGGCCTCACCGACGTGCTCGACGGGTTGCTCGCGCGCGCCCTCGACCAGCGCACGCGGCTCGGCGCGCTGCTCGATCCGGCGGCCGACAAGCTCACGCTCCTGGTCGCCTTCCTGGTCGCGGTGTCGGTGGGCGCGGTGCCGTGGTGGCTGGCGGCGCTGGTGATCGGCCGCGACATCGTGCTGTCGTCGGCCGCGGCGGTCTACACGCTGGTCCGGCACCGACGGTGGGACCCGAGCGAGTGGCATCCGACCCGGATCGGGAAGTACGCCACGTTCTTCCAGCTGGCGACGATCGCGCTCGCGCTGGTGGCGCGCGCCGCGGACTCCGACCTGCTGCGGCCGTGGGTAGGCGGCCTGGTGCTCGTCACGACGGCGATCACGACGGTGGCCCTCCTGCAGTACCTCGCCGCGGGCGTGCGCCTGTTCCGTCGCACCGACGGTGCGGAGCGCGCCAGCCCGCAGCCCGCCTGACCATGAGGAGAGGACCGATGAGCGACCTGATCGTCCGCGACGTCGACGCCGTGCGCGTCCTGTCGCTGAACCGCCCCGCCTCGAAGAACGGGCTCACGTTCGAGCTGAACCGGGAGCTGACCGAGACGCTCGACGGCGCGCAGGCCGATCGCGCCGTGCGCTGCGTGCTCCTCACCGGCGAGGGCGGCGCCTTCTGCTCGGGGCTCGACCTGAAGGTCGCGGCGGCGATGGGCCCGGGCGGCGACGTCGGGGCGCACGTCGACAGCTTCCATGGCGTGATCCGCGCCGTGCGGCGCGTGGACAAGCCGGTCGTCGCGCTCGTCGACGGGCCGGCCGTCGGCTTCGGCTGCGACCTCGCGCTCGCCTGCGACCTCCGGCTGGGCACCCCGCGGGCGCGCTTCGGCGAGATCTTCGTCCACCGCGGCCTCATGCCCGACGGTGGCGGCACCTTCAGCCTGCCGCGGATCGTCGGCGTGGCGAAGGCGCTCGAGCTGATGATGACCGGGGACGTGGTGGCCGCCGACGAGGCGCTGCGGCTCGGGCTGGTGTCGCGGATCGTTGCGCTCGAGGGCGCGATGGAGGAGGCGCTCGCCCTCGGGCACCGCCTCGCCGCCGGGGCGCCGCTGGTGCACGCCCGGGTCAAGCGCGCCGTCTACGACGGGCTCGGCACGCTCGAAGACGCCCTCGCCCGCGAGCGCGCGGGGCAGGTGGACCTGGCGCGGTCGAAGGACTTCTTCGAGGGCGTGAACGCGTTCTTCGCGAAGCGCCCGCCGAAGTTCACCGGAGAATGATCGCTACAACGCCTCGCTGAACTCGATGCGGCGGGGGACCTTGTAAGAGGCGAGGTTCTTCGCGCAGTGGTCGATGATCTCCTCGGCGCCGCACTTCGACACCACGACGACCCTGGCGACCACCATCGGGCCGCCGAGCGGGTCGGTGATCACGCGGGCCTTGGCCGCCTTCACCTTGGCGAACGACTCGAGGCAGCCCTCCACCTCGCCGAGCGCCACGCGCTTGCCCTCGACCTTGACCAGGTCGTCCTCGCGCCCGGTGAGGAAGAGGCGCCCGCCGCGATCGAGGCGTCCGAGATCGCCCGTGCGGAACCAGCCCTCGGGATCGAGGCCGCCGACCGGGACGCGGCCCGGGGCCGCCGGCGCGATGCCGGGGCCGATCGACCGCTCGGCCACGGCCGGCGAGCGCACCCAGATCACGCCGTCCCGTCCGGCGCGCACCTCCACGCCGTCGATCGCCTTGCCGACCGACTCGGGGTTCTGCCCCTTGCGGTCGATGGCGACGGTCTGCGTCTCGGTGGTGTGGTAGGCCGACAGCACGCGGACGCCCCAGCGCTCGCGGAACGCATCGGCCACCTGCGTGGGCAGCGCGGAGCCGGCCGACAGGAAGCGGGCGCGCTTCGTCTTGAGCGGCTTCGCCGTCGGGAGCTTGGCGAGGCCGGCGTACAGCGACGGCGTACCGAGGAAGAGGTCGATCTCCTGCTCGCGCAGCGTCTTGACCATCCGGCTCGGCCCGATGTCGTCCTCGAGATAGAGGGTGGCGCCGTGGCGCAGCGCGAGGACGAGACCGAGATCGAAGCCGTAGGCGTGATAAAGCGGGGCCGCGGTGAGGATGCGGTCCTCGGGTGTGACCTCCAGCGTGGTGCGGATGTTCTCCGCGCCCGCCTCGAGGTTGGCCGTCGTGCGCAGGACGCCCTTGGGCTCGCCCGAGGAGTCGGAGGTGAACAGCACCGCCGCCGCCCCCTTGGGCGCCAGGTCCTTGGGCCGCTTGTAGATCGTGCAGGTGAGCAGCGTCCCCTGCAACCGGCGGCGCGACTCGGGCACGTCGGCGGCGCGGGTCGGCTTCTGCGGCACCGGCGGGGCGTCCACGCCGCCGCGCGGGCGCGTGATGAGCCCGCGCAGCGGCGCCGCGTCGAGGATCACCGCGAGGTCGCGCGCACCCGTCGTCGGGTCGAGCGGAACCACCGTCGCGCCGAGCTTCGACAGCGCGAGCGCGAGCGTGGCGAAGTCCGCCACGTTCCCCAACATCAGCCACACCCAGTGACCTTCGCG
>JAJXSP010000096.1 GCA_021784515.1 Myxococcales bacterium
GTGCTTTCCGCAGCACCCACGAAAGCGCTCTCCGCACGAGCGGTCGGTGGCGAGGACTGTCTGAGCCACCGGGCAGCACCTGCACAGCCAATGCGGCTCGCGTGACGTACTAAATGCGAATCGCCTTCCAGTGACCCGCCTGGAACTTCCAGGTCATGATCACCGACATCAGGACGACATAGGCGATCATCGCCGTCCAGACTCCCCACAGACCGAAGCCCGCCGTGATGCCGAGAACGTAGGAGAGCGGCATCAGACAGAACAGGTGCAGGGTCAGCTCGACGAGCATGACGAAGCGCGAGTCGCCGGCGCCGTAGAGGGCGTTGATGAAGACGAGCGCAACGCAGACCGCGGGCTCGAACGCGCCGAGCACGCGCAGGATCGGCACCGCGACGAGGAGGACCGCGTCGTTGCCGTGACACCAGAAGCTGAGGATGTCGTGGGCGAAGTACACCGTGAGGATCCCGGTGCCGGCGAAGAACAGGAAGCCGATCTTCGCCGCCTCCTTCGCCGACCGCTCGGCGAGCTTGTGATCGCCCGCGCCCATCCCCTGCCCCACCAGCGTCGCCGTCGCGGTGCCGTAGGCCATGCAGGAGATGAAGACGAGCATGAAGATGTTGATGATGTTCGTCGTCGCGCCGAGGAAGATCGCCTCGGTGTTGTGGGCGCCGGCATCGAGGCGGTCGCAGACCTTGTAGAACACCGCGAAGCCGATCAACGACACCACGACCGCGAGCGCCGAGGGCGCCGAGAGCCGCACCAGCTCGCGGCGCACCGACGGCAGGAGGTTCGCCCAGCGGTACGGGTGGAAGCGGCTGGTGTACTTCGTGCGGAACGTCCAGGCGAGGATCATCGCCATGCCGATGTACGAGCTGATGCAGGAGGCGAGGCCCGAGCCCGCCACACCGAGTCGCGGCATTCCGAGGTGGCCGTAGATCAGCCCGTAGTTGAGGACGAAGTTCACCACGTTCATCGTCACCGCGACGACGAAGTGGACCTTCGTCTTGCCGATCCCGTCGAAGAACGACTTGCAGCTGGCCGTCACCGCCATCGAGAGCACCGCCGCGTAGCGGTACTGCAGGAACGGGATGCCGACGCGCTGGACGTTCTGGTCGCTGTTGAGGAGCGGGAAGACGTAGGGCGCCGCGAGCACGAAGATCAGCGACGCCAGCGTGCCCATCACGAACGAGACGGAGAGCGAGTTCGTCAGCACCCGGCCCGCGCCCACCTCGTCCTTCTCGCCGAAGCGGCGCGCCGTCAGCGCCTGCGTGCCGACGGCGATCGCCGAGAGCGAGCCGCCCACCATCCACATGAGCGCCAGCGCCGGACCGAGCGCGGCCTGGCCGGCGAGGCTCTCGGGACCGTCGATGCGCGCGATCATCAGGTGATCGGCGTTGTTGATCAGCGTCTGGCTGATCATCGCCCCGACGGTGGGCGCGGCGAGCGTGATGATCTTGCGGCCGAGGGGGCCGTCGATGCCGAACTTCACGCCGCGGCTCCCGCGGATGCTACCCGGCCGGTACACATCGGCCGTACTTCTACTTGAAGCGTAGCCCGTGGGCAAGCATCCAGCCTTGGCGGGAAACGCGCCGGCTTCGCGTCGGAGGAGCGGTCGCGCTGCGAGTTGACACACCCGCGCCCGCCGCGTAGCTTTCCGCGCATGTTTTCCCGCAAAAGCGCTCTCCCGCGCTCGCGCGCGCTGCCCTTCGTGGCGCTCGGCGCTCTCGCCCTCGCCGCCGGCTGCACCCCCAAGTATCCGAACTGCAACAACGACGAGGACTGCAACCGCAACAAGCCTCGTCACGAGTTCTGCGTCAACCAGAAGTGCCAGCAGTGCCGCACCACCGACGACTGCGGGGCCGGCAAGCGGTGCAACAAGGGGCGCTGCGACGCGATCCCGGGCTGGTGCGACCGCGACGAGGCGTGTCCGCAGGGCACCGCATGCATCAACAACCACTGCAAGCCCTGCGGCAGCGACGACGAGTGCGGGCCGGGCGGCCGCTGCAAGGCCGGCGCGTGCCTGCGCGGCGGCGCGTGCCAGAGCGACGACGATTGCCCGGAGGGGCAGGACTGCAAGAACCACAAGTGCGTCGGCGGAGCGCCGCGCAAGGCGTCGCAGGAGGCGCCGTGCAAGCTCTCCACCGTGTTCTTCGACTTCAACGAGTCGGCGCTCTCCACCGACGCCGCCGACGCCCTCGACAAGGACGCGGCCTGCATCAAGCGCGTCGGGCGGAGCGTGCAGCTCATCGGGCGCACCGACGAGCGCGGCACCATCGAGTACAACATGGCGCTGTCGGAGCGGAGGGCGCAGTCGGTCAAGGACCGGCTGAGCCGGCTCGGCGTCGACGGCAGCAAGCTCCGGACGCTTCCCAAGGGCGAGCTGGAGGCGACCGGAAAGGATGAAGCTGGATGGGCCCAGGATCGGCGAGTGGACTTCGAATGGATGTGATCTTTCGTTTCGTGGGCGCGGGGGCGCTCGCCGTCGGGCTCGGCGCGTGCGTCAGCAACAGCCGCGGCGAGCTGATGGAGCAGGGGATCGCCGAGCTGAAGAAGAGCTCGCAGTCGCAGGCGGCCGACATCACGGCGCTGCAGAAGGCGAACGCGGAGAAGGACGCCGAGCTGAAGAAGCTGCGCGCGCAGGTCGACGAGTCGAGCAAGGTCGTGATGCGCAACTCGGCCGACGTCGTCGGAAACGTGCAGAAGCTCCAGACCGACCTCGCCGCCGTCACCGGGCGCGTGGACGACATCGACACCAAGCTCACCGGGCTGTCGAAGTCGTTCACCGACTACCGCGCGCAGAGCGACACCGAGCTCGAGAAGGTGGTCAACGCGACGACGGCCGCCAAGGCGCCGCCGGTGCCCGAGACCGCCGACGGCGTGTTCGCCGAGGCGCAGAAGCGCATCGACGCCAAGAACTGGAACGACGCGCGGCGGCTCCTCGACGCGTTCGTCAACCGGTTCCCCGCCGACGCGCGCGCGGCGAAGGCGCAGTACCTGATCGGCGACGCGTACCTCTCGGAGAACAAGTACGCCAACGCCATCGGCGCCTACACGAAGGTGATCGACAACTTCCCGAAGTCGGAGATCGTGCCCGACGCGATGTTCAAGAACGGGCAGGCCTTCTACGCGCTGAAGTACTGCGGCGACGCGCGCATCTACTTCCAGGAGCTGCTCAAGCGCTACCCGAAGACCGAGTGGAAGAAGGACGCCAACGAGGAGCTGAAGAAGCTCCAGCGCGACCTCAAGAACAAGGCGGTCTGCCAGTCTTGAGAGGGGCCGGCGGGGCGCGCTCCCGCGGGGAGGCGCCCTCCGAGGAAGAGGTCGTCCGCCACGGCGTGGCGTTCGTCGGCGTCGGGCTGCTGTCGTTCGCGCTGCTCGCGCTCGCGCTGGCGGCGTTCGTGCTGCCACCGGCGTTCGCGGCGGGGCTCATCCTCCACGGCGGCCGGGCGCTGCGCATCGCGGGGTGCGCGCTCGGCGGAGCGTGGCTCGTCGGAGTGATGGTCGTCGGGCGGAGGGTGATGGCGCCGCGGTCACGCGGCGAGAGCGACTAGTTGCTGCAGATCCAGGCGATGTCGCCGGTGTAGTAGAGCCCGTTCGCGTCCATCCCGGCCGGTTGCGCGAACGTGTTCGGGGGGGCGACGTTCATCATGCACGACCCGGTCGCGTTGCAGTTGCCGCAGGTGTTGCCGCAGTCGTCAATCACGAAGACCGCGCCGAGCGACCAGCCGAGCGCCTTGCAGATCTGGGTCGGGTGGTAGGTGCCGTTCGCGCCGACGTGGGCGAGCCACCCGCCCTTGCAGTTCGAGATGCAGACGGTGTACGGCGAGCCCGACTCGGGATCGGTGCCGTCGTGGCAGGCCTGGGGCACCAGGCAGGGTCCGTCCACGTTCAGGTACGAGAAGTCGCCCGGCGGGGGCATGTCGAGCATCGCGCCGTCGGGGGGCGGAGGGAAGGTGAGGTCGGCGCCCGCGATGTCGTAGCTCACGATGAACGAGAAGTCCGCCAGCGGGTGCGCCATGTCGCCCAGCGGCGGGATCGCCATGTCCATTGGGCGCGCCATCGACAGGTCGAGCGGGACCATCATGTCATGCGGCCCCATCGAGAAATCGCGTGGGCTGAGGCCGTCGTCGCTGGTGCCGCACACGCCGAAGATGCACATCTGTCCCGGCGCGCAGACGTGGCCGCAGCCGCCGCAGTTGCCCGGGTCGTTGTCGGTGTTGATCATGCACGGCCCGTTGGCCTCGCCGACGCACGAGGTCCACGGCGGGGTGCAGGGGTACGAGCACAACCCCATCGCGCAGGTCGCCGTCGAGTTCGCGTAGGGCATGCAGGCCAGCCCGCAGCCTCCGCAGTCCTTCACGTTGCTCAGCACCTCGGTGCAGACACCGTTGCACTGGAGCTGGCTCGGCTGCGGGCAGCTGTTGACGACCGGGAAGCACACGCCGTCGGTGCATACGGGAGCGTTGGCGGGGCAAGCGTCGAAGCAGCGACCGCAGTTGTTGGGATCGCTCGAGACGTTGGCCTCGCACCCGTCGGCGACCTTCTGGTTGCAATCGACGAAGCCTTTGTCGCAGGAGCCGACCTGGCAGACGCTGTTCGCGCACAGCGGCGTGCCGTTGGGTACGACGCACTTCGCGCCGCAGCCGCCGCAGTTGTTCACGTCGGCCGTGGTGTCGATGCAGGCGCTGTTGCAGCAGTGCTGCCCCGCCAGCTTGCAGTCGCCGTCGACGTTGCACTTCGCGAAGCACTGCCAGACGCCGCCGACCTTCTCGCACGTGCCGTTGCACTCGGGGCCGCCGGGGAGACAGGCGACGCAGGTGTGGAGCATCGGGTCGCAGCGCGGCGTCTGGCCGCCGCAGTCGGGATCGCCGTTGCAGTCGACGCAGACGCTGTTGACGAGGTCGCATTGGCCCTTGGCGCAGTCGTGGCCGACGTTGCAGCCGGGGATGCACGTGAGGTTCGGCGAGCAGATCGTGCCCGGCGCGCACTGCGCGTCGCCGTTGCATTGCACACAGCGGCCCGTCGGGTGGTTGCACAAAAGCGGCGCGGCGCACGACTGATCGGTGCAGCCGGCGAGGTCGGGGCCGGGCGCGAGGTCGGCGAGCTGGGTGGCGTCCTGGACCGTGACGAGGTCGGGGCGCGCGTCGACGCCCTGGTCGAGCGGCCCGGCGGCGTCGCCCGCGCCGGCCATGACGAGGTCGCCGCCGGCGAGGTCCTCGCTCGCGAGATCGTCGGTGGCAAGGTCGGGAGCGGCCATGTCCTCGCCCATCCCCATCTCGACGGGCGGCGGCGCGGAGCACTGCGCGAGCGTCAGCGTCGCCTGCTCGACCTGGTGCCCGTCGATGGCGATGGTGACGTTGCCGGTCGCGGTGGCGCCGCTCGCGTCCGTCGCCACGACGGTGACCGTGATCTGCGTCGCCCCGTCGGGAGGCACCACCACGATGCGGTGGTTCACCGAAAAGAAGTCGCCCGGGTTGGTGATGATGGTGTTGCTCGTCCGGGCGCCGGGATCGATCTCGACCGTCACCGTGCCTTTGACGGGGTTTTGCAGGCAGCCCTTCTCGACGTCGATCGCGATGCCGAAGTTCTTGCCGCAGCCGGCGGCGACGAGCGCCACCGCGACGGCGGCGGAGGCGATGCGACGGCTCATTTGACGAACGTGCTCCCGTCGAAGAGGACGCAGCCGCCGGTGCACTGGGAGCGGGCGTTGGCGGCGTAGTCCGGTCCGAGGGTGAAGACCAGCGCCGTCGTCACGCCGGCGATGACCACGGCCGCGCCGACGCCGACCACCGGCCAGAGCCACTTGCGCGACGGCTTCGCCTCGGGGTTCTCCTTGTCCGACGGGCGAACCAGCTCGGGGGCGAGCGGGCGCGGCCCGTCGTCGGAGGCCGTGGGCGGCGGCTGCTCGGGCGGAGCCGGCGCGGGCGCGGTCGGCTCGACGCGGATCTCGCGCACGTCACGCCCGACGAGCACCACCTCGACCGCCCCCGGCTGGAAGCCCTCGCGCCGCGCCTCGAAGGTGTGCTTCCCAGCCGTGAGGTACTGCACCCCGACGGGAGACTGCCCGACGGGCACGCCGTCGATGGCGACGTCGGCGCCCGCCTCGCTGACGATCGTCACCGTCGCCACCTTGGGCGCCATGCGCGCGAGCTTCGCGTCGATCTCGCGACGCTCGGGCGCGTTCTTGCGCTCGGTGAGGTAGCGCTTGTAGAGCGCGGTCGCCTTGCCGGCGTCGCCGAGCTTCTCGTAGGCGAGGCCCGCGTTGTAGAGCGCGTCGGGGACGCGCAGCCCGACGTACGCATCGATGAAGTCCTTCGCGGCCTCCTCGTACTTGCCGGCGGAGTACTTCGCGATGCCGGAGTTGTAGTGCTGCTTGGCGGTCGCGGCGTCGTCGGCGCGAGCGGTGCCCACCGAGAGGTGCAGGGAGGCGAGCAGGGCGATCAAGAAGCCGTTTCGCATGGTCGCGGACTATATCAAGGAGGGCAGGCCTCCGAAAGCGGCCCCGACCCGACGCGCGGCCGCCACCACGTCCGGCGCCTCGTTCACCGCGCGGATGATCGCCGCCGCCGCCGCCCCCGCGCGCGCCACCTCGGCCGCCGCCTCGATCTCGATCCCGCCGATCGCCACCACCGGGAGCGCGGAGCGCCGGCACACGCGGGCGAGCGCCTCGAGGCCGACCACGGGATCCGGATTGGCCTTGGTGCGCGTCGGGAAGATCGGACCAAAGCCGAGGTAGTCGGCGCCCCCGTCGGCGGCGGCGAGCGCCTGCGCCTCGCCGTGGGTCGAGACGCCGACGAGGAAGCCGGGCGGGGCGAGGCGGCGCGCCGCGGCGAGCGGCAGGTCGTCCTGGCCGAGGTGCACGCCGTCGGCGCCACCGGCGAGCGCCACGTCGAGCCGGTCGTTCACGATCAGCGTCGCCTCGCGCGCGCGGCAGAGCGGGCGCAGCTCCTCGAGGGCGGCCAGCATCGCGGAGGCGCCGGCGCCCTTCATGCGCAGCTGCAGCACGCGCGCGCCGCCGTCGAGGAGAGCGCGCGCGAGCGGCCGCGGGTCCGTCGCATCGCCGGCGAGATCGACGATGCCGTAGAGCCCGCGGACGTCCTCGATCGGCACGGCGCTACTTCTTCGCCGCCGTCGCCGCGGGCAGCGCGAGCCGCTGGGCACCGACCGAGAACTGCGCCACGCGCACCACCGCGCGCGCCGTCGCCGGGCGCGGCTTTGCCACCGCGGCGCCGCAGCTCCCATCGAGCGGTGCGAGCGCGATCGGCGTGAAGCGATCGAGCGCGAACTTCGACGAGGCGTCGCCGCGCCCGAGCAGCCCGAGGAGCGGGCCGGCGCACTTCGGCCAGCGCGCGGCGAGCGTCACCTCCACCGCCGTCCCCGCCGAGCCGGGCAGCGCCTTGGCCGTCGTCAGCTTCGCCTCGGTCACGTCGCCGATCACCAGCGTCGCCGGCGCCGCGGTGGGCGGCGCGCCGGGGACGTCGCCCTCGGGCGGCTGCCCATCGAGCGTCACCTTCGCGCCGGCGCGCGCCACCTTGAAGGCCCGGCTGCCGATCGTGAGATCGCGCGTCGCGCCGTCGGGCAGCCGCATGCGGATCGCCCAGCGCGCGGCGACGCGGCTCGGCTCCTTCTTGCACTCGCCCGCGGCGCGGCGCTCGAGGACCGCGTCGAAGTCGTCGGGGCCATCGAGGCTCGCGCCGCCGTGGCGAAGCAGCCCGGCCATCCGATCGCCGCAGCCCAGCGGCAGCACCACCTCGACGCGGAGATCGAGATCGAACAGATCCTTGTCGCGCGGCACGACGGCGATCAGCGCGACGTTCGCCGGCAGCGCCATCACGTACACCGACGGAGCGTCCGCCGGAGAGGACCACGCCGGCGTAGCGGCCAGCAGGACGAGAGGGAGGAGCGTGAGAGTGCGGGTCATGGACGCGCATCCTGTCATAGCAACGGGGACGGTGTTGCTGTTCCTACGGGGGCGGAAACGGGGAGGCGGAAACGGGGACGGTGTTGCTGTTTCTACCGTTCTCGGCCTGCGGCGGCTGGGCCGACGAAGGAGCGACGCCGCTCTACTGCTTCGAATCGCGACGCCGGCCGCGGAGCCAGCCGCACGCCAGGAGCAGGCCGAGCGTCACGGCGAAGGGTGAAGCGCGGTGGCCGCCGCCCGTCGAGCAGCCGCCCACCACGTCGACGCCGCTGGGATTGCCGGCGAGGTCGTCGGTGCTCGTGCCGCCGTCGGGTGCGTCTTCGCCGCGCGCGAGGTCGGCGCTGCCGCCGCGACTCATGTCTTCATTGCCGCCAATCACCATATCGCTGCCGCCGACCGGGCTCGCCATGTCGGCAATCACCACATTCGCCATGTCGGGGCCGGGAGGAGCCGGGACGAGCTTGATCCATGCCTCGAATTGATTGTCCGGCGGTCCGCCCTGGCCCGGATCGCTGAACCAGGCCACGCCCTCCTCGACCATTCCGAAGAACTCGTGGTAATCGCCCGGCACGCAGTCCTTCCCCGTCGGGCCGTGCAAGGTGAAGTCGAATTGGAAGGTCGAGTTTGGCGCCACGGGGCCAGTCGCGTGCGACAGGCGGTTGGGCGCGAGCCAGTCGCCCGCCGCGAAGATGCTGGCGCGGTCGCGCGGCTGCGTCGTGCCGAGCTTGGTGTTCACGTCCCACGCCCTGCTCCCCACGTTGCGCAGCACGATGTTGGCCGGCACGTCCTCGCCGCAGCGCAAGGTCAATGGCATGACCGCGAGCGGCCACGACTGGCTGACGTACTTCGCCGCGTACGAGGGCGCCGCGCCATATGCGTTGAGCACCGCCTGCGCATCCGTGATGCGCTGCGCTTGATTGCATTGCCCGCAAATCTCGTATTTGTCCATGAAGACGACCGTCGCGTCGCTGACGTTGCCCGTCGCCTTCAGCGCCGCGAAGCCGTATCCGAACGTCGTGAGCTCGTACCAGATGAAGTCGAGCTGCAGGTTCAACGATCCGGCCGCTTGCCCGTGCTGGCCGGCGTACCACACGACGTTGTCCTTGTTGGACGTGTCCCACCGCCCACCGACGGACCACTGCGCAATGCCTCTTCCCGGCCCGCCGAATTGCACCGCCCCGGGATCGACGCCCGACTCCTGGTCCAGATTGCCGACGATGCCGGCCGACTGGAAGCTCGTGAGCCCCTGGCCGACGAAGTACTCGTACGCGGCCTTGTCGTTGGCGAAGAGCGCCTGCGTGATCTCGCCGTCGACCTCGGGAGGGTTGCACCCGATCCACGCCGTGGCGGCAAGAGGCGCGAGCGCCACGACGTGGAGACGTCGTCCCCCGCGCGCGCCTGCGACAGCCCGACGCGGCGACGAGGCGCGCTCGCCGCCGGACACGAACGAGAGGAAATGACGCCAAGCTTCGCACATGAACCCAGTGTGCACGCCCGCGGGATGGGATGTCCACCGACCGAGCGGCTCGCCGTGCCGCGGTCGCGCGGAGCCCGGATCACCGCGCGGTGATCCGGTACAGGCCGTCCTGGAAACCGAGCGGCGCCGGCGAGCCGCTTCGCACCGCGATCAGATCGGTCGGGCTCGCCCAGCGCGGGGAGGGGCCGGCCAGCCCGAGGTGCGAGGCCGCGGCGCCGTCGGACAGCGACACGAGTTGCAGGACGCCGGCGGCGGTGAATCCGGCGTGCTCACCATCCGCGGCGAAGGCCCCGTGGACGCCGGGCCCGCTGTTCCCTGGAAAGAAGAGCGGCGGGCGCGGAGGAAAGGCAATATCGTCCCCACCTTCTCGCTCGACGCGGGGCAGGAGGTGCGCTCACTCTCCGACGGCAACCGCGCGCCGGAGCGACGCCGTACCAAGCACTGGGGCCGGGCTCCGTAGCCGGATGTTGACAATCTCGGAGGGGGCACCGAAGCGCATCGGTGGGCCCCAGGTGCCCGTGCCCCGAGACACATAGAAATGACTCCGCCCGATTCGGAAGAAGCCTGCGTTGTAGGGATAGAACAGCCGCGAGAGATAACCCAGCGGCCAGAGCTGTCCGCCATGCGTGTGGCCCGAGAGAACGAGCCCGACTCCCATCTCGGCGAGCTTCGGGTAACCGAGGGGTTGATGATAAAGGAGGATCGTGGGCCTCTCGTGAGCCTCGGGGCCGATCACGTGCTCGAATGGAACGCGACTTCCGCCCATGCGCGCTCCCATCGGATCGTCGAGACCGTACACGTCGATGGCGTCGGCGACGACCACCTTTTCATTCCGCAGGAATCGGATCCCGCACGATGACGCCCGTCGGACCACCTCGTCGATGCCGGCGAAGAAGTCGTGATTTCCCGGGACCGCGAGCACGCCATGACGCGACTGCAAGGATCCGAGGATCGGTTCGACCGGTGCGAGGTGGGACGCTTCCTCGTCGGCGAGGTCTCCCGTGATCACCACGAGGTCGGGCGCGAGGCCGTTCACCGTCTCCACGATCCGGCGTAGGCGAGAGGGGCGTGCGAACGTGCCCACGTGAACGTCGCTGAGCTGCACGACGCTGAAGCCGTCGAGGGAGGGCGGCAGATGCGCGAGCGGGACCTCGAGGTTCACGACGCGGGGCGTTGCCTGCCCGCGCAAGAAACCGACCGTGGCGAGCAGGGTCGTGAGCCCAGCGACGAGAAAGGCCGCGGACCTTTCGGGGGATGAACCGGTGAAGGGCGAAGCAAGCGCCAGCAGGCCGGTCATGCGGCCGACAGATGCGACCACCTGAACCGAGAGTCCGAGGAGGAACGAATAGAACACGAGACCGAGCCAGACCACGACCGCCCAATCGAACAGCACGGACGGGCGTGAGAGGTGGTTGCGCGCAAGCAGGCGCAGGACGGGAAACGAGACGACGCCGAGGGCGAACAGCGCGCGAATCAGACCCAGCGTGGTCGACGAGAATGGACCGAAACCGGCCACGAGGTGCGAATAAAGATAGTAGTGCACGCCGCCGACGATCGACAGCAGGAGGAAGAGAACGACGAGAAACTGCCACCAGCGGCGGCGCATCGTGAAGAGCTACCTCGGTTCCAGGGCGAGCGCAACCCGAGTCTCCGTCGAGGAGTGGCGAGGCGACGGATCCTTCGCCAGGCTCTCTACTTGGCCGGGCGGACCCGGGTCTGCGGGTAGCGACCCGTCGCGTCCCCGGTCTGCGGGCCGATCGGGGCGAAGCGATCCCCTCTCTGCCAACATGACCTGAGACGCCGGCCGCCTGCGCCGCCCCTCATGGGCGTACCGCGAAGTCCCCCCGTGACCGTCGCCGGGGAAACCCGGCCACCGCGCCCCCTCCCGACCCGACGCCCGAGGTGCCAAGGGGACCTCATGGCCGCCATCGAGGACGGGCGCGCTCGTTCCGTGCCCTCGTCGAACGGTGGCCCGAGGAGACGTTCCGCGCGACGGCGTCGCATTTTCCACGGTCCACCGCCCGGGGCGCGATCCTTTGGTTCATCTCCCGCCGCCTCGCGCACCCGCGCCGCCCGCCGACGCCGCGCCTCCGCCATCAGCTATTTGCGCGCCGTCGCTTGCGATCCGATCCGCCGGCGGCCCGGCCACGGGACGGGTCGGCGAATAGGCACGGAGGTTGCCGAGACCGTCGCTCCATCGAGCCCGGACAAACCCTCCCACGAACCAGGAGCTCTCGCGATGAACCGGTCGTCCTTCGTGTTCCTTTGCGCCGTCGCCGCGGCGGGCTGCGGCGGCTCCCCCTCCACCGGCGACGCCGCGCCGTCCACCGCCGACCTGGCGACCGCGCCCGACGCAGACCGCGGTGCGCATCGAGTGGTTCGGTGACGAGATCGACTCCATCTCCGAGATCGACCCGCTGCGCGGCAAGGTGCTCCGACGGATCAATGACCTGCACGTCTTCCCGGCGTCGCACTACGTCACGCCGGCCGAGCAGCTCGTCAAGGCGATGGAGTCGATCAAGGTGGAGCTGCGCGAGCGGCTGCAGGAGCTGGGCGCGCAGATGAAGCTGGTCGAGAAGCAGCGCCTCGAGCAGCGCACGATGTTCGACCTGGAGATGCTCGACCAGATGGGGCGCTGCAATGGCATCGAGAACTACTCGCGCCACCTGCGCGGCAGCAAGGCGGGCGAGCCGCCGGCCACGCTGATCGACTACTTCCCCGACGACTACCTGCTGCTCGTCGACGAGTCGCACCAGACCATCCCGCAGATCGCGGCGATGTACAAAGGCGACCGCTCGCGCAAGGAGACGCTGGTCGAGGCGCCACCCCGTCGGGTGTGACGCGGGACGGGTGGAGACGGCCGGCCGGCCCCGGGCAGGCTGTCGGCGCGGAGGGGCTCGCGCTCGACGGCGCTACTTGGGTCAGGAAGGTGCTCGGGGTTCACCGTTCTGCGGTGTAGGGCCGCATCACCGCGAGCGGCACTGGCCGTTCACGCAGGCTTCGTTTGCCGCGCAGGCGCGGCCGCAGAAGCCGCAGTTCCTAGGGTTCGATTGCGGGTCGATGCAGATCTCCGTGTGTTGAGGATCGCAGCACGGTACGAGTCCTGTCGCACCCCCGCAGTCGTGAGATACGCAGCACCACCACGTCGGCCCCGCCAGGCAGTCCTCGCCGTTGCGACAAATGTTGCCGCAAGCACCGCAATTGTGCCGGTCGTTGAAAATGCTGCCATCGGCGCCCGAGCAGGCGAAATCGGGCGTTTCCACCAGGTCTGGAGAGGCGAGGTCAAAATTAGCAAGAACACCGTCGGTGCCGGCGTGCGGCGGGAACGACGTTCCGCACCCCGCGAGCGCCGAACAGACGGCCATTGAAACGGCAAGAGACCGCATGTCAGAACACCGGCGGGCAGGGCGGGTTTGGACCGAGGTCGAACATCCAGCCGCCACGCCCGTAGCTCGATGCATAAAGGTAACGCGAAGCCTGGCCCTGCGGCGACTGGATGCGCTCGACTTGCAGCGCGGAAACTCCCGTCTGATGAATGGGGAGTCCAGAAGTGAGCGAGGTCCAGGTGGCGCCGTTATTGGAGCTTGCGTCTATGCCGCCGCGATGCTGACCGAAGTTATAGAAGGCACCATAGCCGGCATAGACGACCTGCGGGCACGAAGGGTCGATGGCGACCGCGCTAACCCCATAGTTGCCGAACACGAGGTTACCGCTCCAAGCCGCGTTGCAGACTGCGCCCGAGGAAGACGAGAAAAGGCCGTCGGTAGAAGCGAGGTAGAATGTGCCTGCCCCGCCGCCGGCGGAAGTCCAGGTGATCGCCGAGACGACCACTGGAGATGATATGCCGTTGAATCCCCAGTTGCACCAGGTCCCGGTTGCGGCGTTGTAGAAGAATGCGCCGGCGCCAATCGTACCGGCGTAAACATTGCCTAAAGAGTCGACGTATACGGAGGACGCAGTAGCCGTCGACGGGAAGTTGCCGAGCTGGCTGAAGTTCGTGCCATAGTTTGTGAGGGTCGCCAAGAAGAAGTTGGCTGCCACCCGTGTAAGCGAAGGGCCGCGGATCCCACAGCTCACATCCGCCGCCGCAGTTGGCGGAACTGGGCTGGCTCGGGGTGAGGCTCCATGCAAGTCCATCCCATGTCTCCCACGTCTGTGTATCGTAATTCGGAGCTCCGGTCTCAATGGCAACCATCAGGTTGTTGGGGAATTGGGACGGGGGACTCCAGGCAGTGGAGACGACCGCGTCGACATTCAGGCCTGCAGGAAGGTTCGTGTTTGCCGCGACCCAATCCACGCTTGCGCCCGCCGGAGTCCAAGCATTTGCGCTTCGGTAGACGTGGCTTGGATCGTTCGTCCCTGTCGTGCCCATCGTAGCGATCCAGACATAGCCGTTGGTCCAGTCGGTGGCGATCGACTGAATGCAGTTGTCGTTCGCGTTCGCGGCTCCGGTCTGATTAGGTAGATTGTGGTTGAAGGTCATGCCGTCGAGGGAATAGCATCCAAGGGGCCCGGGTGCCACCGTGGCCGGTGAGGTTGGTCCAGTGGCTACCGTTGTCCGTCGTCGAGAAAAGGTCACTGTTGGTCGCCATGTACAGTTGCACGCCCGGCGCGTTCAGGTCCCACTCGATATGGTTCACCGTGTAATCGCCAAGGGCATAGTTCCCGTTTTCGAACCACTGGTTGTATGTGCCCGCCGTGTTGGTGACCCAGTATCCACCGCCGGGGGAGGAAATGGAAAGGCTGTTGGCCGAACCCGGAACCTCCGCGATTCCGGAGATTCGTCCTCCGAGGTATGGATTCGGTCCAATGTACGTCCAACCATCCCCCTTTGGCGCGCGTGGATCTTGAACCGCGGCGGCCGCCCGGACCGACGCCGGGGCGCAGAGGCCGGCGTAGCATTCGTCGCCGGGCGGGCAGACATTGCCGCAACCGCCGCAATGGTGCGGGTCCCGGTGCGTGTTGACGCAAACGCCGTCGCATACGATGACGCCGTGTGGCCCCGGGCATGCAGGAGCCTCCTGTCCAAGTGCCTGCACTTTGGAGGTCGGCATGTCGGGTCGTGGCCCAGAACAGCCAATGAATCCCGCGATGCCGACCAAGGTCCCCCAATGACCGAAGACGACCGCTTTCTTGTCCACGGACGGAATGCCGATTCTTTTCATCTTTTCCTTCCGTTTCAGCGTGGATCCGCCGTTAGCCGAACTTGAACTTGACTCTGGGAGCGCAGGGCTTGGGCATAGGCGTTTGAAGTGCGCCTTCGCTCGGTGAGGTCACCATCGACCACCTGCCGAGCGTGCTCCCGCCGCCGGCCCGCAGTCAATTACCTCCGGCAAAGCCGGAGGCTTGTGATGTGAACCGCCCAAGGCGGTTTGGGTTGGTTAGCCGCTCACGAGCGGCTGCTTCTGGAGAGCCGCTTCCAG
>JAJXSP010000097.1 GCA_021784515.1 Myxococcales bacterium
CATCTTCTCGAAGAGCCGCCGGGCGACCACCAGATCGAGGGGCGCCCGCGACGCCTCTGCAACCTGCTTCGATGCCGCGAGGCACAGCGCGGCGTCGCGCTGGTAGTCGCGGCCGCGCTCGGAGGCTGCCTGGTGCGCCCCGCGTTCGGGCAGGCTGGCGATCAGCCACGCGGTGTCGAGGAGGCGGCGCTCGAGGCGCGCGCGCCAGGGTCCCTCGAGCGCCCGCGCGTACGCCCGATGGACGATCTCGAGCGCCTGCTCGCGTCGCTGCCGCTCGTCGATCACCAGTTGGCTCACCGCCAGCTGCTCCAGCTCCAGGTAGGTCGCGCGGGCCGCCTCCTCATCGGGGATCCAGGTGGCGGTCTCGGGAAGATCGAGCACTCGCGCGAGCTCCTCGTCGGAGAACGCGCGGCTCTCGACGCGATCGAGCGCCGGGTGGTGAGGCGGCGGCGTCGCGGGGCCAAGCTGGTGGCGGGTCTCCGCGAACTCGCGGGGCGGGACGCGCCCGGCGTCCAGCGCGCGCTGGTTCGCTTCCTCGATCAACCAGCGCACGATCGACGCCGGCGCGCGCGTCACCGCAAGCTCCCGATCGATCATCAGGTCCTGCTCCCACACGCGCCACTCGCGTCGCGTGGGAAGCCCGGTCTTGAAGTCCATCAGCCCGTCGACGTCGCTCCACCGGGCCTGGTGCACCCATACGCCGGCCTCCTCGTGCGGCCGCAGGAGCCACGCGAAGCGCTCTCCGTCGCGTACCACCGCCGAGAGCAGCGACGAGGGCTCGGCCTCCGTCGGGGCCGCGGCGAACCGGGGGCGCTCGGAGGCGGAGCGCGGGATCTCCGCCTTCACGCCCCGCGTGCGCAGGAGGTGCAAGCCACGACGGGCGCGCTTGGCGAGCGTCCGGTCGCCCTGCGACGCCAGGAGCTGGAGGCGGTCGGAGGCTGCACGCCGCACGAGCGCGTCCACGAGCGCATCGGCGAGCGCGTCGGGCAGATCGCGCGGAGGCGCTCCTCCGTCGAGGAATGCCTTCGCCGCGCGGAGCGCGTCGCCGTCATCGGGTCGCGGTGGGGAGTCGAGGTCGAAGGGGGACGCCGGCACGGAGCGTCGTTATACGGTCGGCCCGCACACGGGTCAATCGCGGGGTGCGGGCGGGCGCTGGAATCAGCGCTTGGCGGCGGAGGCGGCGAGCGGCTCCTCGGTGGCGATCACCGGGGGGCGCTCGGCACCGGCGCGGTAAACCGTCCAGCGGTGCCCGAACCAGGCGCGCTGCCCCATCCGCAGCCGGAGCGCCGCCTCGTATTCCTCGCGCACCTGGACCACCAGCGACGACCAGTCGTACTTCATCGACTCGACGCGGTTGTGCTGCCCCATCGTTCGGCGGCGCGCCGGGTCCTGCGCGAGCGCCTGCAGCGCGTTGGCGAGCGCGCCCGCGTCGTGGGGTGGCGTCAGGATCGCGCCCTGCGGAGAAGCCACCTGGCGGTAGCCCTCGATGTCGCTGCACACGACCGCGCGCCCGCTCGCCATCGCCTCGACGAGGACGATGCCGAACGACTCCTGGCCCGTCGAGGGCGCGACGAGGACGTCGCACTCGCGGAGCCGGTTGCGCAGCTCGACCTCGGAGATGCGCCCGTGGAAGGAGAGGCCGTGGATCCCGCGCGGCGGCGGCACGCCCGCCTCGCCCTGCCCCACCACGTCGAGCGTGGCGTCGATCCCGCGGTCCCGGAGTCGCGAGAAGGCCTCGAGCAGCACCGAGAGCCCCTTGCGGCGATCGGTCCACTGGCCGATGAAGAGGAGCCGCAGCGGCCCACCGTCGCGGCGATCGATCCGGTGGGAGGGCGCGAAGAAGCGAGTGTCCACCCCGTTGGCGATGATCGAGAGCGGTCGGCTCCACGTCACCTGCGCGTAGCGCGCCGCCGCGTCGGAGACGGCGATCCCGCGGTGGAACATCCACAGGTGGGGACGGGCCGCCTGACGCGCCATCCGGAGCGGCAGCCCCTCGCGCTCGCTGTAGCAGTGGAAGGTGCAGACGCGCGCCCGCGCATCCGATGTCCACAGCGCGTAGTAGCTCAACACGGGCAGGAGGGGCTCGTGGACATGGATCACGTCGAACGAGCGGCTCTTCATGTACCGCCGCACGCCCAGCGGCGACGTGAAGAGCGCGATTCGGTTGTCGGAGCCGTTGCCCTGGATCGACACGACGCCGCCGAAGCCGGTCACGGCGGGGACGTCGGGCGCCACGCCGCTCTGGGGTCCGATGATCTCCACCTCGTCCCCGCAGCCGCGCAGGCTCTCGGCGAGATAGAAGATGTGCTTGTTGACGCCGCCCTCGAGCGAGAGATCGTATGGGCTAACCAGGCAAACTCTCATCAGGCTCGTCCTCGGTGGCCGGTGGCGAGTTGGCGAAACGGAGGTGCCCGCTGCGGCGACCTTTCATGCGGTGATACGCGGCGATGCAGCCAAGAGGCCAACCGGCGGCCCCATGGTCCCGGGCACATTATCGAGGGGCATCGCTCGTTTCAAGCCCGAATCGGCGCGTCGCCGCCGCCGACCTCTCGACACCTGTCGGATTTCCACCGTCCGCCTTCTACCAGCTGGCCAGGCTCGCTTGCCCGCGGCGCGGCGGTCGCTATACTGCGCGCACCCACTGCCGGCCGCTGCTCGATCGCGGCCCGCGCCCTGCAGCCGCCGCGCCGAGGAGGATCGGTTCCCACTTGAAGAAGTCTCCCGCCGCACCCTCCCGGCTCGCTCCGGTGTTCGCGCGCTACGTCGCCTTCGCCGAGCGACGCACCCTGGTGCTGCTCGCCGTCCTCGCGGCGGTCTGCCTCGCCACGATCTATCCGGTGACGAAGCTCGAGCTGCACACCGACTTCGCGGAGCTGCTGCCCGACGATCACCCGGCGGTGGTGGCGCTGCGCCGCATCTCGGGCAAGCAGAAGTCGTCCACCAACCTGGTGCTGATCCTCGACAGCCCCGACCAGGCGGCCAACCAGCGCTTCGCCGAGGCGCTGCGTCCGGCGCTCGAGAAGCTGGTGCCGTCCGTCTTCTCGGAGGTGCAGTGGCATCAGGACGGCGAGCTGCCCGACTTCGCCGCGCGGTGGCGCTGGCTCTACGCCGAGCGCGACGACCTCCAGCACGCCGATGAGCTGCTCGAGCGCCTGATCGCCCGACGGGCGCACCCGTTCATCGCCGACCTCGGCGACGACGATCCCGAGCAGGAGCTGCGCAAGCTGCGCGAGCGACTCGACAAGAAGGTGCCCGCCCGCCAGGACGCACCCTACTTCCAGGGCGACGACGGCAAGTGCGACCCGAAGACGAAGGCACCCTGCCGGCACTACCTCGGCGTGATGATGTGGCGGCGCGGCGACGGGCTCGCCACCATGGGCGGCAACGAGACGCTCGCGACGGCGCAGCGGGTCGTCGCGCAGCTCCACCCCGAGTCCTTCCACCCCGACATGAAGGTCGAGTGGACGGGAGTGATCGCCAAGGCGATCGACGAGCACAACGCGGTCCGCGACGACCTCACCCTCGCCACCGTCGTGTGCACCAGCCTCGTGCTGCTGGTGATCTGGCTCTACTTCCGTCGGCTCGCCGTGCTGTGGGTGATCGGCGCGCCCGCGGTGCTCGGGCTGCTGCTCGCGCTGACGGTGGCGCAGCTGACGATCCACTACCTCAACGCCAACACCGCCTTCCTCATCTCGATCATTCTCGGCAACGGCATCAACTCGCCGATCATCCTGATGGCCCGCTACGGCGAGGAGCGGCGCGCCGGGCGCGGCGTCGCCGAGGCGCTGACCAACGCGATGACCGGCACGCTGCTGGCGACGGGCACCGCGATGGCCGCCGCCTCGGTCGCCTACGGCTCGCTGCTCGCGACCAGCTTCCGCGGCTTCAGCCAGTTCGGCGTCGTCGGCGGCTCGGGGATGCTGCTGGTGTGGCTCTCGATGTTCGTGCTCGTGCCGCCGATGGTGATCTTCGGCGAGCGCCTGCGTCCGGGGCTGCTCACGCCGAAGCCCAACGTCACGCGCCCTCCCTTCGCCTGGCTCGGGCGGCTGGCGTGGCGGCGGCCGATCGCGCTGGTGTGCGCGACCTCGGCGCTCCTCGTCGCCGCGGCGGTGCCGCTCGTGCGCTACCTCCGCGATCCGATGGAGTGGAACTTCAACAACCTCGCGAGCGAGGAGGGGCGCTCGCAGGCGAGCTGGAACAAGATGTACCGGCTCAACATGGGCTCGGTCGGGGCCGGCCACATCGCCACCGACGGCGTGCTGCTCGTGGACGAGCCGTCGCAGGCCGACGCGGTCGCCGAGGCGCTGTGGCGGCAGGACGAGAAGCTCGGCAAGGCGCACGTGCTCAAGGCCGTGCGGACGGTCCGCAACGCGTGGCCGAATGCGTCGCAGCCGCCGCTGCCGCGCGAGCAGAAGGAGAAGCTCGCCCTGCTCGGGGAGATCCGCAGCAAGATCGATCGCCACGTCGGGCTGATGAGCGCCGACGAGAAGGCCGAGGTGGAGAAGTTCCGGCCGCCCGACTACCTGCGCGAGCTGACCGTGGACGACCTCCCCCGCGAGGTGCGCGACGCCTTCACCGAGGTGGGCGGGCAGCGCGGCCGACTCGTGGGCATCGACGCCGACCCCACCAACTTCTCCGACTGGAACGGCCACGACCTCCTGCGCCTGGCGCGCTCGATGCGCGTCGCGGCGCTCGGCAAGACGTGGGTGGCGGCGTCGACGTCGGGCGTGTTCGGCGGGATGCTGGAGGCGATCGTGCGCGACGGGCCGCAGGTGACCGCGCTGGCGCTCGTCGGGGTGGCGGCGCTCGTGCTGCTCGCGTTCGGCCTGCGGGGCGCGCCGCCGGTGCTGGGCTCGCTCGCGATCGGGATGGTGTGGCTGGGCGGGGCGCTGGCGCTGATCGGGCTGAAGCTCAACTTCGTCAACTTCGTCGCCGTCCCCATCACGCTCGGCGTCGGGACCGACTACGCCGCGAACATCTGGGCGCGCCTCCGCAGCGAGGGCGCGGCGCGGCTGGTCGACATCGTCGCCGACACCGGTTCGGCGGTGGCCCTCTGCTCCGCCACGACGATCATCGGCTACAGCTCGCTGCTGCTCGCCTCGAACCGGGCGCTGAAGTCGTTCGGCAAGCTGGCCGACCTCGGCGAGGTGGCGTGCCTGCTCGCGGCGCTGATCGCGCTCCCGGCGATCATCCGCCTCACCGTCGGGCGCAAGGCCGAGCCGGCCGCCGAGGAGTCGCGCCGCGCGGAGGGCTGATCGGCCCGCCGATCACGCGGGCTGCGGCTCGGGCGCGCGACGGTCGGGGGATCCCTCGCGCCCCTCGATCTGTTTCGTCGGGGCGGGCCGGCGCCAGCGCGCGACGATGGCGTTCATCTCGCCGCCGAGGATCACCACCAGCCCCGAGATCTGGATCCACATCAGCAGCACCACGCCGCCGGCGAGCGCGCCGTAAATGCGGTTGACGCTGCCGATCCTCGTCACGTAGAGGTTGAGCAGCGTCGACGCGCCGATCCACAGCGGCACCGCCACCACCGCACCGGGAGTGAGCAGGCGCCACCGCTCGTGGACGTTCGGGCAGGCCCAGTAGACGAAGGCGAGCAGCAGGGCCATCGCCAGCAGCGTGGCCGGCCAGCGCGCGACCCGCCAGCCGAGGGAGAACGCGTGCCCGGCGCCGAGGAGGTCGGCGGCGCGCTGCCCGAGGTTCGGCCCGAGCAGCAGCGCCGAGGTGGCGATGATCACCAGCACCGCGCCGACCACCGTGACGCCGATCGCCCAGAGGCGCGTCTTGAGCCACGAGCGCGTCTCCTCCACGCCGTAGGCGCGGTTGAGCGCCTGCATCAACGCCGCGGTGCCGCTCGAGGCGCTCACCACCGCGAAGGCGAGGCTCGCCCCCAGCACCCAGCCGCGCGCGCCGGCGAACACGCCGCCGACCGCGCCGTCGAGCAGCGGCTGCGCCTCGGCGGGCGCCACCCGGTGCAGGAGCGACAGCGTCGTGGGGAGGAGGTCGGGCACCGGGACGTAGCGCACCAGCGAGGCGAGGAAGATCGCGAACGGGAACAGCGCGAGCAGCGCGTAGAAGGCGAGCTGCGCCGAGAGGTCGAGGAGCTGGTGCTCGCTGAACTCTCGGGCGAGGGTGCGCACGAAGCGCCCGGCCGGCATCCCGCGCAGCCCCGGCAGCGTCATGAGGGACCGCGATGCAACGAGGGTGCCTCGTCGCGGGTACGCCCCTTGCGTTGATGGAGCCTCGCCGGATCGCCTGTGCGGATCGCGCCCGACGGCGCCGTCGACGTGTTCGCCACGCGCGGCGCGAGCGCCCTCGCGGTCTTTGGGGAGCGCCTGTACCTCCTGAGCCCCAAGGGCGTCCTGGTGGCACGCCGATAGCGCGGCCGGTGTGTTACAACCGCGCCGATGTCGACCGAGAGCGACGCGCGCGCGCCGGTCCCCGGCCGGGCGGAGGGCGCGCCCCGCCTCGCCTGGCACCACGCGGCCCCGGCGGACGTGGCGGCCTATTGGGGCTCGCGGATCGACCGCGGGCTGACCGACGCCGAGGCGGCCGAGCGGCTGCTGCGCTCCGGGCCGAACCGCCTGCCGGAGACGCCGGCCCCGTCGCTGGCGCGACGCCTGTTCGAGCAGATCGCCAACTTCACCGTCCTCGCGCTGCTGGCGGCCGCGGTGCTCGCCGGCGTCCTCTCGATCGTCTCGCCGCTCCCCGGACAGACCTTCGTCGAGCGCTTCGGCGACTCGATCGCCATCCTCGCCATCGTCGTCCTCAACGCCCTGCTCGGCCTCGCCCAGGAGGCGCGGGCCGAGCACGCGCTCGAGGCGCTGCGCAACCTGACCGCGCCCGCGGCGCGCGTGGTGCGCGGCGATCACACCATCGACGTCCCCGCCGCCGAGCTCGTCCCGGGCGACCTCATGCTGCTCGAGGAGGGCGATCGCGTGGCCGCCGACGTCCGCCTCGTGTCGGCGCGCGATCTCGAGGTGGAGGAGGCGGCGCTCACCGGCGAGTCGCTGCCGGTGTCGAAGGACGCGACGGCCGAGCTGCCGGCGGAGACGCCGCTCGCCGAGCGCTGCACGATGGCGTTCATGGGCACGCGCGTGGCGCGCGGGCGCGGGTGCGGCATCGTCTCCAACACCGGCGTCCACACCGAGCTGGGCGCGATCGCGGGGATGCTCGCGCGGGTCAAGCCCGAGGAGACGCCGCTCGAGAAGGACCTCGAGCGCTTCGGCCAGCGCGTGGTGATCGGGTGCGTCGCCATCTCGGTGATCGTGTTCGTCGCGGGCAAGGTCTTCACCCACCAGTCGGCGCGCGAGCTGTTCCTCGTCGCGGTGGCGCTCGCGGTGGCGGCGATCCCCGAGGGGCTGCCCGCGGTGACGACCATCGTGCTGGCGCTCGGCACGCAGCGCATGGCGAAACGCAATGCCCTGGTCCGCCGGCTCCCCGCCGTCGAGACGCTCGGCTGCACGCAGGTCATTTGCACCGACAAGACCGGCACGCTGACGCAGAATGCAATGACCGTCCGCCAGCTCTGGGTGGGCGGGATCCGCTACGACGTGGGCGGCGACAGCCGCTCGCCGACGGGCGCGATCACGGCGCGCTCCGAGGGCGCCGACCCGCGCGACCTCGCCCTCGCCCTGCGGGCGGCCGCCCACGGCATCGGCGCGCGCGTCGCGCTCGGCGACCACGGGCAGCTCGAGGTGCAGGGCGACCCCACCGAGGGCGCGCTGCTCGCGCTCGCCTGGAAGGGCGGGCAGCAGAGCCACGGCCACCTGCTCCACGAGCGCCCCTTCACGTCGGAGCGGCGCATGGCCTCGGTGGTGGTGGAGGAGGGCGGCGCTCCGCGGGCGTGGGTGCGCGGCGCGCCGGAGGTGGTGCTGGCGCGCGCGCGGTCGATCGCCCGCGGCGGCGCGGTGGTCGCGCTCGGCGAGGCCGACCACGACGCCATCGCCGGCGAGGCCGCCAGGTGGGCCGGCCGCGCGATGCGGGTGATCGCGCTCGCCACCACCACCGGCGAGGGCGCGCCCGAGGAGGACCTCACCTTCGTGGGGTTGGTCGGCATCGTCGACCCGCCGCGCTCCGAGGTGCGCGAGGCGGTCCAGGCCGCCCGCCGGGCCGGCATCCGCACGATCATGATCACCGGCGATCACCCCGCCACCGCGCGGGCGGTCGCCGAGGAGATCGGGCTGTGGGAGTCCGGGACCGAGGGCGCGCCCGAGGGCCCGCTGATCCTCACCGGGCGCGACATCGACGAGATGGAGCAGCAGCGCCTCGAGCAGCAGATCGATCGCCTCGCCGTGGTGGCGCGCGCCGCGCCCGAGCACAAGCTGCGGATCGTCGAGGCGCTCAAGGCCCGTGGCCTCATCTGCGCGATGACCGGCGATGGCGTCAACGACGCCCCCGCGGTGCGCTCGGCGAACATCGGCGTGGCGATGGGCCGCACCGGCACCGACGTCACCAAGGAGGCGGCCGACCTCGTCCTCGCCGACGACAACTACGCCACCATCCTCGCCGCCGTCGCCGAGGGGCGGGCGATCTACTCCAACATTCGCAAGTTCGTCTTCTTCCTGCTCTCGTCGAACGCCGGAGCGGTGCTGGTGGTGCTCGTCGCCGCGCTGCTCGGGTGGGATGCGCCGCTCGCGCCGATCCAGATCCTCTGGATCAACCTGATCACCAACGGACTGCCCGCGCTGGCGCTCGGCGTCGAGGCGCGCGAGCCGGTGCAGATGAACGTGCCGCCGCGGCAGCCCGGCGGCGCGATCGTCTCGTTCCACGAGTACATCGAGATCCTCGTCGTCGGGGCGGTGATGGCCGCGACCGCGCTCGTGGCGTTCCACCACACGCTGCACCACGCGCCGCCCGAGGAGGCTCTCACCCGCGCGCGCACGGTGTGCTTCGCCATCCTCGCCATCGGGCCGCTCTTCCACGCGTTCAACTGCCGGTCCCAGATCAGCTCGACGTTCAAGCTCGGCCTGTTCACCAACCGCGCGCTGTGGGGCGCGACGCTCGTCGGGATCGTCCTCGAGGCGGCGACGATCCACGTGCGCGCGCTCCACCCGATCTTCAAGACGGGTCCGATCGACCTCGCCGCGGGGCTCTGGATCGGCGGCATGTCGCTTTTGCCCCTCGTCCTCGGCGAGCTGGTCAAGCTGGCGTTTCCGCGCAAGGCGCTCCCGTAGCGCGCGGCCGCGCGCGGCGCCGCCTCTGCCTCGCCGCCGCCGCGTCGGTGGCCGGCTGCGACCTCGCCACCGTCGATCGCGCCGCCTCGCCCGATCTCGGCGCGCCGCCCGATCTCGCCACCGGGCCCGATGGCGGGACGACGGCCGACGGCGCTTCCGACGCCGGCACGGCCCGCTCCGACGGCGCGCCCGCCGACTGACGACCGCATTCCCGTCGGGCACGCTTGCGCGCGGCCTCGCCGCCGCTATTTCAGGCGTTGATGCCCTCTCCGTTCCTTTTCCGCAAGGTGCTGTACCTGGTCGAGGCCACCGGACGCCGCGCCGCCACCCTCGACGAGCTGCTGCGAGTGGTGGCCGTCGCCGAGCCCCGCTCGATCGGCTACCACATGCACCGTGAGTTCCTCGCGCACAAGTTCGTGCACACCGAGTGGCCGAACGACTTCGCCGACTGGACGACGCGCGTGCTCGGCGACGAGATGCTCGGCGAGCGGCTCGCCAACCTGGTGGTGTTCAAGTACCGCAGCCACGAGGCGCTGCGCGCGCGGATCGCCGCCATCATCGCCGAGCACCTCCTGCAGTACCCCGAGGCGGCGAAGCTGCGGGCGCCGCGCGGGCGCGAGTTCTACCTCTGCGCGTCGCGGCCGGTGGTGATGGAGTGCGCGCAGAGCGCGCTCGACCTCGCCGACCTCGCGCGCTGCCTGACGAGCGTCCCGGCCTCCTCGGTGTTCTTCCACATGTTCGAGACGCGCTTCGATGGAGCCGCCCACCGCGACAACGACTTCGCCGAGTGGATCCGCGGCGAGCTCGGACGCCACGAGTTGGCGCGGCGCGTGGCCGACATCGACCCCTACATGTTCAGCCTCGAGGAGGCGCGGCGCCGGGTGATCGCGGTGATCGCCTCGGAGCTGGATGCGCAGCCGCGCGGCAAGGAGGCACGCTGATGGAAGCCGCGCTCGATGCCTATCGCGTGGTCGTGGGCGACCGGACGATCGATGAGCTGCGCGCGCTGGCGGCCCCGCTGCGCGGTCGGCGGGTGCAGAACATCAACGCCACCCGCGTCGGCGGCGGCGTCGCCGAGATCCTGCACCGCATGCTGCCGCTCATGCGCGAGCTGGGGCTCGACGCGTCGTGGGACGTGCTCGAGGGCGCCGACGAGTTCTACCGGGTGACCAAGGCGTTCCACAACGCGATCCAGGGCGATCCCGTCGAGATCGGGCCGTTCGACTACGAGGTCTTCCTGCGCTGGAACCGCAAGAACGCCGAGCGCATCGACCTCCACGGCGACTTCGTCTTCATCCACGACCCGCAACCGGCGGCGCTCGTCGAGCGGCGCGCCCCGTCGGCGCGCGGACAGCGACTGATCTGGCGCTGCCACATCGACGCCTCGCACCCGCACCGCGGACTGTGGTCGTTCCTCGAGCGGTTCGTGCGGCGCTACGACGCGTCGATCTTCTCGGCGCCGCAGTTCACGCAGCCGCGGCTGCCGGTCCCGCAGTTCCTCGTGGCGCCGGCGATCGATCCGCTCTCGGACAAGAACCGCCCGCTCGAGGCCGACGAGGTGCGGGCGGTGCTCGAGCGCTTCGGGATCGATCCGGCGCGCCCGATCCTCCTCCAGGTGTCGCGCTTCGATCGCTTCAAGGATCCCGTCGGCGTGATCCAGGCGTACCGGATGGTGAAGGCGACGAACGACTGCCAGCTGGTCCTCGCCGGCGGCGGCGCCTCCGACGATCCCGAGGGCGCCGAGGTGCTCGCCGAGGTGCGCGACGCCGCGGGCAACGAGCCCGACCTCCACGTCCTCGAGCTGCCGCCCGACGCGCACCTCACGATCAACGCGCTCCAGCGCGCCGCGACGGTGGTGTTCCAGAAGTCCCTGCGCGAAGGCTTCGGCCTGACCGTGAGCGAGGCGATGTGGAAGGGGCGGCCGGTGATCGGCGGCGCGACCGGAGGCATCCCGCTCCAGATCCTCGACGGGTTGACCGGGTACCTCGTCTCGTCGCCGGAGGGCGCCGCGTTCCGCGCGCGCTACCTCCTCAACCACCCGGAGGCGGCGAACGAGATGGGGCGGCGGGGCATCGAACAGGTGCGGCAGAACTTCCTGCTCACGCGCAACCTGTGCGACTACCTCCTCATCATGCACGCGGTGACGCGCGCCGAGGCGACGACGATCCGGCTGTGATGGCGGGCGGGGCGGCGGGCGCGGGGGAGGGGTGGATCAAGACTCCGTGTACAGCCGGATCTGCTCTCGCACGACCTCGTCGTTGATCCCCGTCTTGATGTAGTCGTGGAGGCAGTCGGCGAGGGTGATCATCATGTCGCTCACGCCCCGATCCTCGACCAGCTTGGAGAGGAGGGCGCGGGCGTCACGGCTGTCGTCGTCGCGGAGGAAGGCCCGAACCATTTCGAGGTTGAGGTCGCCCTGGAAATCGATGATCAGGTTCTCGATGAGGTAGTTGATGAGCGCGTTCACGCTGGGCTCCTCCGCTCTCGTTCGTTGACCGACCGGTTGGAGCCGATCTCTTATAATACTTCCCGCGTCCGGGCAACATTCAGCGTGCGCCAACACGGTTTTCGCTTGCCGGGCGGGCGCCCGGCGATGGCACCAGCGGGCGCGGCGCGCTAGAGTGGCCCGGCGATGGCCGGCGTCCCGATCGACCTCCTGCTGAGCACGCTGCTCGGCCTCGCGTTCGCGGCGTGCGCGCGGCGCCAGCTCATCGAGGCGAACGATCCGGCGGCCCGCTTCTTCGAGGGCGCGCTCGGCTGGGAGCTGCTGGCGGTGGTCTCGTTCGTCGCGCTCGCGCGCGGACCGGTCGCGCTCTACTTCGCGGTCGTCCACACCGACTGGAGCTTCCTCTACCTCGTCGAGCCGTCACGACTGCCGACGGGGACGGCGGTCCTGCTGCTGCTGGCGCACCTCGCCTGCGTGCTGGGTGGCTGGGGCGCCGGGCTGTGGCTGGCGCGGCGCCGGCTCGACGGCGCGCTCGCGGGCGCGATCGGCGGCGTGGCCCTCGCCGCCCTGGCGCTCGCGCTCGGGTGGCACGAGCGGCTCGGCAGCGACACCACGTTCGCGGGCTACCGCGACGGACTCCGCCCGCCGCTCGGCGCGGCGAAGCTGCCGTGGCTGCTCGCCACCACGACCCTCGGGCAGCTGGTGTCGGCGGCGGGCGTCGGTTGGATGCTGCTCGGGCAGGGTCCGAGCCATGCCGGCGCGCGCGCGCGCGACGATCGGCCGGCGGTCACCGTTCCGGAGGCGCCGCAAGGCGAAGCCGCGCCCGACGGTGACGCGGCCGCGGCCGCGGGCCCGGAATAAGGGCCCGATCAGGAATAACCTGCGCAATCTCACCGTCGATCCATCCCGACCGGCTTCGTCGCTCCTCGGTCAAGTACAGAGAGTATTCTCCCTCGTCGCTCCTCGCCGGATCGGGCGCCTCAACGGCGATCTCTGATCAACTCATTCCTGATCGGGCACTAACGGGCGACCGCGCGCCTTGCCTGCTATCCGCGCCGGCGGTACAACCGTCGGACGCTCGGCGGCTCGTCTCCGAGGAGGTCCCATGATCGTCCGCTCGCTCCGCTTCGCTCCCGTCGCATTCGCGTTCGCGCTCGCCGGCGGCGCATGCCAGTCCACCGAGACGCGCGTCTCCGAAATCGAGCCCAACTTCGGCACCTTCTCGGGCGGCGAGGCGGTCACGATCAGGGGCTCCAACTTCCCCCGCTCCGGCGCGGTCGTGCGCTTCGGGACGAAGGAGGCGCAGCCGGTGATGATCGAGTCCGACGACAAGATCCAGGTCTATACGCCCGCCGGTGACAAGGGCACCAACGCCGACGTGAGCGTGGTGTTCAACGACGGGCGCGCCTTCGTGCTCAAGAGCGCGTTCCGCTACGTCGACTCGACGCAGCAGCGCGCCGCCTTCGAGAAGAGCCTCGACAAGGTCGGCAACTCCGGCAGCAAGTAGCGCCCGCCGCGCCCCCGGCGCCCCGTCGGGGGCGCCCCCGCCTACGCCTACGCGAACTGGACGCGGAAGAGCTGCTGCCCCATCAGGAGGAACGTCCCCGACCGCACCGCGCGCTCGCCGCGGATGCGGAGGAAGGTGCCGTTCGAGCTGTTGAGGTCGGCGAGGAAGAAGCGCCCGTTGCGGTTCGACAGGCGCGCGTGCGTGCCCGAGACGTAGCCATCCTCGGGGAAGAGGATGTCGCCGCGCTCGCGGCCGAGGACCATGCTGTCGCCGATGAGCGGGAAGGCCGAGCCGTCCTGCTCACGACCGACGATCAGCGCCACGCGCCCCCAGTAGCCCGGGTTCGGCGAGCCCATCACCTCGGTGCCGTCCTCGAGCGCCGCCGGCGCGCGGATCACGTCGAAGCGAAGGAGCTCCTGCCCGATGCGGAACACCTCGGCCTCGGCGATCTCCTCCTCGTCGGTGATCTTGACGAAGACGCCGTTGAGGCTGTCGGCGTCGCGGACCATCAGGCCGCTCGCCGAGAGGATGAGATCGGCGTGGCGCGGTGAGAGGTAGCTGTCGGCGTCGAAGAGGAGGCCCTGGCCGCGGCCGATCATGTTCGGGCCGGCGACGAGCGGGTGCGCGCCGCCCTCGCTGCCGTCGGGGCGGATGAGGACGAGCTTGCCGCGCGGCGCGGGCTGTGGTTGCGACGCCGCGGCGGCGCGCGCCGGCTCGGCGACGCGGGTGCCGCACTGGCCGCAGAAGATGAAGCCCGTCGGAACGAAGTTGCCGCACGCCGGGCAGGGGCGCCCGGCCGGCTGCGCGGCGGGCGCGGGCGACGAGGCGAAGAGCGCGGCTGCGGGATGCGCGCCGTCGGCGGCGGCCTGGCGCGGCGGCATCTCGACCCGGCCCGGATCGGTGTCGTGGACCTGCGCGGCCGGGTTCATCATCGTGGCGCCGACGTCCTCCTCGACCACCGCGGGCGCGCGCTCGACGGGCGCATCCCAGCCGGCGTCGAGGCCGCGGCTATCGAAGGCCGCGGCGACGGGAATGGCGGCGGGACGCGCCGGGGGGGGCGGCGCCGCGTCGCCGATCTCGGCCCCGCAGCCGAGGCAGAACTTGTAGTGCTCCTGATTCTCTTTGCCGCAGCGGTTGCAGACGTGCACGGGACGTCCCTCCGAACGGCGCAAGCTATCACAGCGATGCCGGGCGAGCAAACGCGCGGATCCCGCGCGACGGCTATGTCAGGTCTTCGGTCGCCTCGGGCTTGCGCTTCCGGGGCACGTCATCGGCGAAGGCGGCGAGGTAGTCGATCGGCGGGTCGGGCGCCGGGGCGTCCGCGGGCGGCGGCACCCGCACCTCGCGAACGCGCGCCCCGAACGACTGGATGATCGCGCGCGCCTCGGGCAGCGAGCCGAGCGGCTCCACGCCGGCCTGGAGGCGCGCGCCGAGCGCCGCCGCCGTCGCCGGCGACACGCGCCGCCGGCGCAGCAGGTCCTCGAGCGAGTTGCGGAGCGCGTCGAGCGAGTAGCCGAATTGATCCACCATCTCGAGCACGACGCGGATGGCGCCGTCGCCCTCGACCAGCCCGTCCTCGAGCAGCACCAGCACCGCCTGGAAGTAGTTGTAGATCGGCACCAGGCGG
>JAJXSP010000098.1 GCA_021784515.1 Myxococcales bacterium
GCCGAACCCGATGGCCTTGGTGCGCAGGCCGTCGGTGGGCCAGGTGGTGGAGGCGGTGCCGAGGCGGGCCAGCTGCGCCGCCAGATCCTTCTCTGCCTGGGCTTCAACGAAGTGTGCGGTTGGTGCCATGGGGCTCCCCTGATTGACCGAAAGGTCGGTGAATGAACGCCACGATACCGACCGCGGATGCGGTTGCAAGAAAAAACACGGGGAGGAAAATGGAGAAGTCAAGCCCTCGTCGCGTGAGAAAGGCGAAAAGTTGGACGTCGCGGTCGTCTTCCACTCGCTGGGGGGACGGTCTTTCGTTGGTGCGCCGTTGCGGGGCCGGCGCACTCGTACCTGCGACGCGGCGGAGCCATCTCTCGGCGCTGCCCCCGCACGCTGCAACTCCGCTTGGGTCTCTGCCGCTGGCGAAAATGGATCACGTCCGGCCGGCGCCGATGCGACTTCGCGCTTGACAGTCAGGCGCTCGCAGGTCGAACGTACCCAGCGCCCGGTCGGGACAGACCGGGCGCCCCGCGGGATCGGGGATGTCGTGGGTGACGGTTCCTGACCGAGGCGCCGGTCATCACGCCGGCGTTGCGGGCCTTCCGCCGCGACATGGGCTCGCAGGACCTTGGAGGCAAAAGAATGAAGGCGCTTTCCGTCAAGCAACCGTGGGCGTCGCTCATCGCGTCGGGGAAGAAGACGCTCGAGGTGCGGACCTGGACCACGAACCACCGGGGACCGCTCGTCATCGTGGCGTCGCAGGATGCCGACGATGCCGCCTGCGCCCTGCACTTTCCGGGAGTCGACCTTCCGCGTGGGGTGACCGTGGCGTTGGTCGGTTTGCGCGATGTGCGCGAGGGAACGCCGTCGGACAGGGACCGAGCGCTCTGTGATGCCGAGGGTTCGTTCGTCTGGGAGCTCGAGAGCCCACGGCCGCTCGAGCCGGCCGCCGTCAAGGGTCAGCTCAACCTCTACGACATCGACGACGTGCTCGTCGCCCCGGCGGCGAGCACGTCGCTGGCGCTCGGCGGGATGCCCGCGCCCGTGGTGACGCCGCCGCTCGCCGCCACCAACCCGGCGGTCCCCGCGCCTGCTGGTCCACCGCCGAAGATCACCGTCGCCGTCAAGCCGCCGTCCGGCGGTCACACCAAGAAGCCCTACGTCCATCAGACCGCGGCGTGGGATCACCTCGATCGCCACTTTGACCTCGACGGCAAGCACGGCGGCGGCAAGCCAGCGGGCATGCTCGTCGTCCCAACGGGTGGCGGCAAGACGTACATCGCGGCGAGCTGGCTTCTGCGCCACCACGTGGCCCGGGGCGGTCGTGTCCTGTGGCTCACGCATCGCCGCAACCTGCTCGTGCAGGCGTTCAACACGTTCATCGAGGAGGCGCACGAGGCGCTGCCCAAAGAGCGCCTCAAGCTCGTGCGCATCTCGATGGAGGACGCGCGGTGGTCGATGGTCACCGACGACGACGTCGTCTTCTCGACCATCCAGACGGCCGCCCGACAGACCAACGCCGATTTCCTCGCCGACCTGGCGACGAGCGAGCGCGGCCTCTTCGTCGTCGTCGACGAGGCGCACCACGCGGCGGCCCACAGCTACCGTCGCGTCCTTCAGATGCTCGCCGAGCACCCCGGTCATCGCGTGCTCGGCCTGAGCGCGACGCCGGTGCGCTCGGACGACAACGACGAAAAGCACCTGTGGAAAATCTTCCGCAACATCGTCTACCAGGTCGACAAGCACACGCTCATCGAGGCCGGCATCCTCGCTCGTCCCGTGACCGAGACCGTCGAAACCAAGGTCGACTTCGAGCGCGAGTTCACGCCCGCCGACTACGCCCACCTCGATCGCTACGGCGACCTCGCTCCGCGTGTCCTCGAACGGCTCGCCCAGCACGCCCACCGCAACCAACTCATCGCCGACCATTTCGAGAAGAACAAGGACAAGTACGGCAAGACCATCATCTTCGGCGCCAACGTGCTGCATTCGCGCACGCTCTCCGACGAACTGTGCAAGCGCGGCATTGACGCCGACTACGTGGACTACACGCGACTCGACTCGTCGCAGGTCATGCGCGAGTACCGCGAGACGCCGCGGCCGCAGGTCATCGCCAACGTCGAGATGCTCACCGAGGGCTTCGACGCGCCCAAGACGCGCACCGTGATCATTGCGCGCCCGACGCAGTCCGAGGCGCTCCTGTCGCAGATGGTGGGGCGGGCGCTGCGCGGGAAACAGGCCGGCGGCAACGAAATCGCCTACCTCGTCACCTTCGTCGACACCTGGAGCCAGTTCCACCCGCTCGACGGTGAATACATTGTCGGGGGGACGGACGCCGTCGACGTACCGCCGAAGTCGGTGGTGCACGGCCCGCTCGCCATCATCCCGCACGAGCTCATCATGGAGGCGTACAAGCTCCTTCTCAGCAACGTGCGCGGCGACTTCGTCGGGCTCTATCAGTGCCTTCCACACGCCTGGCGCAGGTGGCACCGCGAGTTCGAAAACGGTGAGGTGCAGAGCCGCTCGGTGCTGGTGTTCGATAACCAGGTCGAGGGCTTCGCCCGCCTCGACGCCGACTATTCGTCGAAGGAGGCGATCCCCGTCGAGATCACCGAGGACCTTGCGCGCGACCTCGTCCAGCGGTACTTCGGCGAATGCCAGGACCCACTGCCGCGCTGGCAAGACATCAAGGAGCTGCTGGAGGCCAAGCGGGACGAGCTCACCGTCGAGGCCTACACGTTCGCCGAGAAGGAAGCGTTCGATCCGGCAAAGCTCGCCCGCGACTTCTACGAGCGTGACCTGTCGCAACGGGCGATGGACGACGAGCTGCGGGATCGGTGGGATGGAAACGCGGTCTGCCGCATGGTCTATCGCGACGACGTCCAGACGTTCCGCGACGAGGTGTTCGACCGCTTGCAGACGATCCGCCGGCCGACCGGACCGAAGCCCGAGCCGGAGATCATCAACGCGGTGCCGGTCCGCCTGCGCGACTGGCCGGACGGCGAGCGCGGCTACGACCTCGACGCGATCCTCGTGCGGGTGGTCGGCGAGAAGAAGCACTTCCCGCACGAGCCGCCGACGGTGAGCCACGTCGCCTTCTCGAAGCAGCACCAGACGGCGAGGTGGGGCTTCTTCCGCTACTCCGACTCGGCGATGGTCATCAACCGGACGATGAACTCGCCCGACGTGCCGCTCTTCGTCCTCGAGTTCCTCGTCTATCACGAGGCGCTCCATGCGGACATGCCGAACGCCGTTCACAACAAGGACTTCCGCGAGCGCGAGCGGCGCTTCGTCCCGTCGGAGGCGGCGCGCGCCGACGCCGCGGGGCGCGGCATCACGGCGGCGCCCGGCGAAGGCGGATGGCGGGTCCGCGCCGAGCAGTTCTTCGACACCTTCCAGGAGCGGTTTTTCGTCGGCAGGAAGGTGGCGATGTGAGCGCGGTCGCGATCATCGCGAGCGTCGCCGCGCTGCGCGAGCGCTTCGTCGAGTGCTGTGATTGGGCCGAGGAGATCACGCTCTGCACGCCGTGGCTCGACGGGGCGGGCTGGTCCTGGCCGGCAATCGAGCGCAATCGTCACAAGATCGAGCGCCTCCTCGTCCCCGAGCGGAGCACCGACCCCGGACTCGCAGAGGTCGTGCGGCTGCGCTGGGTGAACGAAGCTCCAAGCCGGTTCGGCGCGCAAGCGCACGTCTTCCGACGGGGTGCCGAGGTGCGGGCGCTCGTCGGTGGTCCGCGGCTCGGCGGTGATGGCGCCGCCGGCACCGAGCTTGGCGTGTTCCTCGCCGGCACGGTGGACGATTCGTTCGCCTGCGCGCTCGCGCGTGCGGTGGGCGACATCGGACGGCGCGCGCGGGTCCTCACCGTCGACGATCGGGCGTGGAGACAGGCGGCCGGTGGCGATGCGCTTCCGGTGGCGGCGCCGCCAAAGCCGGAGCTGCTGCGGGACTCGGAAGTCGGCGGTCTCGCCCTCGTCACCGACGGCGCGACGATCCGCGACGCGCTCGACTCGTACGGCAGCGCCTTTCGGAAAGGCGCACGAGTGGACGCGATGGCGCCCGGCGAGCGGGGCGTCGGCGGTGCGCCACGGCGCTATTACCACGACGCCTACGGCATCTGGGCGACCTTCACCGAGGCCAATGGGCGCCACGACCAGACGTTCGGCTTCGCGAGTCCAGGGAGTCGGGATGCTCTCCCGTCGACGACCGTCGTGAGCGTGCCACTGGAGGGGACGGACCGCCGCTGTGTCGGCGCGTTCGCCAGGGACACGTCGACCGGCCGGGTCTACCTCGTCCATCGCGGGCGTCTCCCCGGAGGCCGGGGCATCGCGTCGGCGACGGCGTTCTGGCGGGCGGCGAAGATGCGCGGCGTTCCCCTCGACGAGGACGGCGACGGCGATTCGACGACCCGTGTGGCCCTCGTCACCGAAATCGGCTCGCCTCGACTCGTCGAGCACGTGATGGCGTTCGTCCACGAGCTCGAACGCATCCGCGATGAGGCGCTGCCCGACGAGCCACCCGGCGCGCCAGTCGTCACCCCGTTCATCGCCCTGGATGACGAGGAACGGATCGAGACCGTCCACGAGTGCCTCGTCGGTGGGGGTGCACTCGAGAAGGATGACGCCGTCCGTCGCTGCGGGCGGATGCTCCGCGATGCCGGCATGGTCGACTTCCAACGCCTGCGCGCGGGCGGCGACATCTACGACGGCATCCTCGCCTCCGTCGAGCGCGGCATCGCGTCCGGATCGTTCGATCGCCCCCGGCGGGGCTACGTGCGCGCGATCTGCCCCGACGTCGACGACGTGCCGCCGGAACTCTGGGACGCCACGCTTCGCGACGCGCTCGGGGAGGCGCCGCTCGATCGCGCCGACGCAATCCGCCGCGTTTTCGAGCTGGCGCGCGAGAAGGTGGGGCTCGATGTGCAGCGGCTCCGGACGGGCGGCCGCGTCGAGACGGCCGCGAAGAGCGCCATCCGTCGCGCGATTCGCCGGGGACAGGTCGAGGTGCAGGGGCGCACGATCGGTCTCGTGCGTGCACCGTCGCGAGATAGGTGACGGGCGGCCGCACGGGGTAGGGCGCTCGGATTCTCTGCTTCTTCGCGGGAGGTCGGATCCGATCGGTTGCCGGGGCGGGCGTGGCGAAGAAACAAAAGACGCGTCCCTCGTCTTTCGTCCGTTCCCGTTCCCGTCTGCTTGATCCCCTCCTCCGCCTTCGCCTACTGTCCCTCCCGCGGAGGCAATGGCCCATGCCCAGCTTCGTCGCAATCGACTTCGAGACGGCCGACCGCCAACGCGACAGCGCCTGCGCGGTGGGATTGGTCCGCGTGGACGGGGCCCGCATCACGGCGCGCCAGCACCGCCTGATTCGCCCGCCGCGGCGCGAGTTCGAATTCACCTACATTCACGGCATCGACTGGAAGGCGGTGCGCGATCAGCCGGTCTTCGGCGACGTCTGGCGCGACGTCGCGCCGCTGCTCGACGGCGCCGACTTCCTGGCCGCCCACAACGCCCCCTTCGATCGCAGCGTGCTCCGCGCCTGCTGCGAGGGGGCAGGGCTCGCCCCGCCGGCGATCGATTTCCAGTGCACGGTGCGCCTGGCACGCGAGCGCTGGGACATCCGGCCCACGACGCTGCCCGACGTGTGCCGCCACCTGCGCATCCCGCTCCAGCACCACGACGCGCTGAGCGACGCCGAGGCGTGCGCCCGCATCGTGCTGGCGGGGCGGCGGGCGCGCCGGCGGTCGTGAGCGGCGCGACATCGCCGGGCGTAGCTCCTTGATGAGCGACCGTGACGAGGCGGTCGTCCGCGGGAGATAGCAGGCGCGAACGAACAGATCGTGCTGGCCGGCCGAGCGGGTTCGTGCATAGCCTACCGGCTCATGGAGGTCCCACGATGAAGCGCCGGGGCGCCGCGCTGGCGCTCCTTCTCCTCGGCTCGCCGGCCGTCGCGGCGCCGCCGCCGTCGCCCGATGGCGGGGCGTGCCGCAGCGAAGCGCTCCGGATCGCGGAGCTCGACGGCGCGCTCGCCACCTGCCGCGAGGACCGGCGGACCCTCGAGGTCCGCGTCGCGCGGGGCGAGAGCGAGCTCGTGCAGCGCACCGGACGCCTGACGGAGTGCACGGCCACGGCGCAGGCGTGCCAGACGGCGCGCACCAACCTGTGCAGCGCCGCCGACGACCTCGCCCGCGCCGTCCTCGAGGCGACCGCGCTCCCGATGGGGGCCACGGCCTGCGTGAGCGGCGATCACCAGTCGCAGCTCGGGCGGGTCGCCGCCGGGTGGGCGCGCCTCGGGCCGGAGCTGGACGCGGTGGCCGGCTACGTGGCGGGAGAGACCGACGTTCAGCCGCGCGATCTCGGGCTCGGCGCGACGCCGCAGGAGCGGGCGCTCGCGCGCGTGATCGGCGCGGGCCGCGCGCGCGGTTCGCTCATCTACCGGCGCCTGCTGGTGGAGGCGGTGCGGCGGATCGCGCCGCGCTACTGGCGCCGCCTGCACGCCTCCGGCGGCGCGGTGATGGACGCGTGGTTCGGCGGCGGCGGCCGGCTCGACGACGCGCTGGTCCACGAGGTGCGCCACGACGTCGACGTGCGCGCCGCGCCGTCGGGGGCGGCGGGGCCGCCGCTGGTCGCCGCGCTCAAGTACGTGCAGGCCTACTACGACATCGTCGGGTGCGCCTCGCTCCCGGGCGGAGCGCACGACTGCGCCCGCGCGCGGTCGCTGCAGGAGCTGCTCGAGGCGAGCGGCCCGCTCGTCGTGCGCCGCCGGGAGCAGCAGCTGTGGGCGATGGAGTGCAGCGCGCTCACGCCGGCGGCGGTGCTCGACTGGTTCCAGGAGTTTCCTTCGCCCCAGGCGCCGATCCGGCGCGCCGACTGGGACGAGATCGTCGACGCCGCGTTCTCCAAGCTCTACACCTGCTTCCTCGCCGATCCCGCGGCGGGGGCGTCGTACCGTCGCTGGATGGAGCGCCGCGTGCCGGGCGCGTCGGAGGTGACCGGGCGCGCCTTCGCCCTGGTCGACGCGCTGCGCGGCCGCTTCGTCGACGGCGGGCAGCTCGACCTGTGCGCGCGCGCGCTGCGGGCGCTCGACACGATGCCGCCGGCGACCACCTGCGCGCTGCCCCCGTCCGTCGAGGAGGCGCTCGGCGAGTGGCTGCCGATCCAGGCGCGCCTCGGCTCCGACGACCAGTCCTTCCCCCTGCGCGCCTGCGTCGAGCTGGTGCACCTGCGGTGGGAGGGCGAGGCGGGCCACGTGCCGGCGTCGTTCGGCGAGCCGCCGAGCGCCGCCGATCTGGTGCGACCGGTGAGCGGGCCTTCGCCCATGGCGCGGCTGCGCGCGCTGTGCCGCGACCGGAGCGGCGCCCGCGCCGAGTTCCCCGACGAGCTGCGGCGGATCGCCGCGCTGGCGCAGGCGGTGCGCGAGCCGCTCGATCGCGACCCGTGGCGCGCCGACCCGCGGACGCTCGCTCCGCTCGAGGAGGCGCGCTTCTCGCGGTCGACCAGCCTGCGCGCCTACGCCTCCGACGTCATCGCGCGCCGCCCGCCCTGCGACACGCTCGGGCTCTCGCCGGCGCGCTGCGCCGCGTGCAACGAGGCGGGCGCCTCGGGCCATTACGACTGCGCGCTCCTGGGCGAGCTCGAGGCCGCGCACGCCGACTGGCGGCGCCGCGTCGCGACCGTGGCGGCGAGCGCGCTGTGCGCCCTCCTCGCGATCATCTGGGTGATCCGGCTCTTGCGCGGCTTCCGCCGCTTCGGCGCCTGGCTGCGCGCGACCCGGGGCGCGCTCGGACACCTCGCCCTGCGCCCGCGCCGCGATCCGTGGCGCTGGCTCGTCCCGTCGCGGATGCAGGTCGTCACCGCGGAGCTACCGCGCGGCGCCGCGTGGGAGCGCTGGGGCACGCGCGCGGTGCTGGTGCGCACGAGGGACGGGCGCCTCTTGCGCGAGCGCGACGTGAACCAGACCGCCGACGCCGCGCGCCGCGCCCACACCGAGCTGGCGCTCCTGATCCACGACGAGGGCGCGTCGCCGGATCTCGCGGCGGTGCGCGCGATGCTCGATCAGACGGCGCGCGGGCGCCGCGCGGTGCAGGTGCTCCCCGTCGCGATGAACCGCCTGCTGTGGGCGCGCACCAGCGACGACCTGCTCGATCTCGTCGAGCAGACCTCGCTCCGCGGCAACCCGTTCGACGTGCGCGGGCGCATCACCTCCTCGGCGCAGTTCTTCGATCGCGAGCTGTACGTGTCGGGGCTGCTCGCCGCGGCGCAGGCGGGGCAGTGGACGATCGTCACCGGCCTGCGGCGCTTCGGGAAGTCGTCGCTGGCGCTCGAGGTGGCGCGCCGGTTGCCGGGGCCGTCGGCCTACGTGGACCTCGCCGGCTTCCACCACGAGATCGCGATGCCCGGCGAGCCGGCGCGCGCGGCCGAGACGATCCTCCTTTACCTGTGCGTGCGGCTGCGGGAGGCGGCGGCCGAGCGCTGGCCCGACGTGCCGCTCCCCGACGCGCCCGAGGCGGCGAGCCTCGACGGCGGCGGCCTGGCCTCCTGGCTGCGCGCCTTCGGGGTGGCGTGCGCGCAGGAGCGCCCGGGCGGGCAGATGCTGATCATCTTCGACGAGCTGGAGCAGGCGATCGGCGTCGGGCCCGAGCGGCTCTCCCACGCGCTCGACGTGCTGGCGATCCTGGTGGGGCGCCTGCGCGCCGCGCTCGACGAGCCGCTCCGCCCGCGGGGGGCGCCGCGCGTCGGCGTGCTCCTGTGCGGCGCGCTGCACCCGCTCATGTGGGCGCCGCTGGCGACGCTCGGCAACCAGTCGCTGGTCGGCGCCTTCCCCAGCGTGTGCGTCTCGACGCTGGGCGAGGACGCGGCGGTCGCGATGATGCGCGGCCTCGGGGCGCGCCAGGGGATCCGGTTTTCCGACGCGGCGCTCCGGACGATCATCGACGAGTCGCAGGGCGTGCCGCTGCTGGCGCGGCGCCTGGGCTCCTCGGTGCTCGAGCTGTACGATCCCGAGCGCGCGCGCCAGGGCGGGCTCGGCGCGGTCGACGTGGGGGCCGAGGGCGCGGCGGCGGCGGTGGCGCGGGAGTCCGAGGACGGCGCGCCGCTGCGGGTGTGGGTCGAGTCGGAGATCGGCGATCCCACCAGCCCGTCGGGGGCGCTGCTGCGGGCGCTGGCGCGCGTCGATCGGGCGCCGGCGGCGCAGCTGCGCGCGATCGCCCGCGAGGTGGTGGAGGCGCAGTTCGAGGTGCAGGGGATCCGCCGCGTGCTCGGCGAGCGCGAGTCGGCGCAGCGCGCCGAGGCGGCGGCGGCCTACCTCGTCCGCATGGTCGCGTCGACGGGGCTCTTGGTGGCCGAGGGCGACGTCGCGCGCCCGGACTCCTACCGCTTCCCCGACGGCCTGGTTCGGCGGATACTCGCCGCGCGTTCGGGTGGCGGCTCGCCGCTCGACGGATGAGGTGCGGGGTGCAACATCAATACACGACCGGACCGCTCGGCCCCGACGCCTCGACGCGCGTCGAGCGCGTGCCGGGCGCTCGCGACATCGCGCGGCTGTTCCAGGAGCCGGCGTCCTCCGGGCGCGGCGCGCTCACCGTCGAGGGCGGCATCACGGTGGTCGGCGCGCCGGGCATGGGCGTGACGACGCTGCTCGCGCGCCTTTCGGACCTGCTCGAGCGCGAGCGCGCGATGCCGGTCGCCCGCATCGAGCTGCCGGTCCAGGGCGGCGACGGCGGACCGGATGCCTTCTACCGCTTCCTCGGCGCGTTGGTGGACCAGGCGCGCGCCGGCCTGCTCCTCTCGCCGCGGCTGCGGGCGCCCGACGGTGGCGCGCTCGCCGCGGCGCTGGCCGACGAGCCGCCGTGGGAGGGGGACGAGCCGGCGATCACGCCGCGGGGCCTCGAGCGCTGGATTGCGCAGCTCGCGCCGGGCGCGCGGCGCACCGGGGGCGTCTGCCTGCTCGTCGACGGCATCGATCACGCGGCGGCGACGTCGTGGAAGGCGGCGCTCGTCGCGGCGCTCCGCTTCACGTTCCAATCGTCGGTGGGCGTGACGCCGGTCTACGGCGCGTGGAGCCTCTTCCTCGACGAGTCGCTGCCCGGATCGAACTACTTCCGCAACGTGACGCGGCCGCTGTTCCTCTCGCCGCTGTCGCCGCGCGAGCGGCACGCGCTGGTCGACGCCGGTCTGCCCGCGCTGTCGCCGGCCGCCCGCGCGCGGCTCGACGCGCTCGTCGGCGGCCACCCGCGGCTGTGGCACTCGGCGCTGTCCGCCATCGCCGGGGCGCTCGGGTCGCCCGAGGAGGCCGCGGCGCTGGCCGAGGCGGACGTCGACGCGCTGCTCGAGCGGACGCTGGCCGACGATCGGGCCTTCGTGGCGGCGATGCTCCGCGCGGCGCCGGCGCTCGCGCCTCGCCTGCGCGCGCTGCGCTCCACGCCGGGAAAGGCGTCGCGGGCGCTGCTCGCCTCGGGGCTGGTCGACGAGCGCGACGGCGTCGCGGTGGTGCCGGCGCGGATCGCGGCGCTCCTCTAGCGCGTGCCCCAGCGCTCGTCGCGCACGGTCACGACGGCCCAGGGGAAGATCCACTGCAGGAGCAGGAACGAGTAGAAGGCGTAGACGACGCCGAAGAGGAAGCCCGCGCCGCGGCGCGTGCGCAGGTAGTAGGCGGCCGTCAGCACCGCGCCGACGGCGAGCGCCGCCGCGTAGTTGATGAGGCGGCTCGGGCGCTGGAGGATCAGCCAGGGGAGCGTGCAGATCCCGACGTGCGTGACGAGCAGGCGCACGTTCGAGAGCACGAAGTGGAGCACCGGCAGCACGCGGCGCCCGCGCCGGGAGCGCCCGAACATGAAGCGCGCGTAGGTCAGCCCCTCGACGACGTAGCTCCGCTCCCATCGCAGGAGCATCCGGTAGAGCTGCCGGTACGTCCGCGGCGTGAGCGTCTGCACGACGGCGCTGCGCTGATAGACGGTGTCGTAGCCGGCGCGCAGGATGATGTTCGTCAGCGCCTGGTCCTCGCCGTGGTTCACCGGGAGGCCGAGGAAGCGCTGGTCGAGCCACTCGTCGAGGTGCGGCAGGATGACGTCGCGGCGGAGCGCCGACAGCGCGCCCGGGCAGCACCACACCGTGCGCATCGTCGACTGCGCGGCGCGCCCGAAGTCGAAGGCGAGGGAGAACTGCACGTCGAGCATGGCGCCGATGAGCGTCGAGCGGTCGAGCACGGAGACGCGGCCGGCGACCGCCCCGACGCGCGGATCGTCGACCAGCGGCGCGACGAGCGCGCGCAGCGTGTCCGGCAGCACCTCGCTGTCCGAGTCGAGGGTGACGATCACCTCGCCGCGGGCCGCGAGGACGCCGGCGTGCAGCCCGGCGCGCTTGCCGCGGTTGCCGCGGAAGCGGAGCAGGCGCACGAGGTCCGGGAAGCGGCGGCGCAGGTGCTCCATGTGGAACCAGGTGTCGTCCCGCGAGCCGTCGTCGACGACGAGGACCTCGAGCCGATCGTGCGGGTAATCGGAGGCCGCGACCGACTGGATGCTGCGCTCGACCATCGCGCCCTCGTTGTACGCGGGGATCACCACGGTCACCGACGGGAGCGGCCGATCGTCCCGCGGTTTCGCCGGGCGGTAGCACAGCCACAGCGTGGTATCGAGGGCCATCACGCTCAGCTGCAAGGCGAGGAAGAAGGAGACCGGGTGCTGCGCCAGGAAGTGGCCCACGCCGGCGGCGTTGTTGGCTCGATCGCCCCCGACCAGGGCCATCCATGCGGTGGCGCCGAGGACTCCCGCCAGGGGCATGAGGCCGAGAACCGCGCTGGCACGCGCCCGGAGGTGTGACATGCGGACAGGGTAGAGCGGTCTGCACCCCGCTCGCAAGCACGCGCGATCGATCCGATCGCCTGCGACGCTGCGGCGCTGCCAGGGGGCGCGTCCGTCGCCGGCGCGGGCGCTCTTGCAAAGTGCATCACTGGAGGGGGCGCCATCCCAGCGGTTTCGCGATTTGCAAGGATAACGGGCAAAGTGGCCAAGCGGGGGGCGCGAACGGCGCGGGGAAACAAGAGGGAACGAAAGCTGCTTGCGCGCACCGCGGCGCTGCGCCGACGCCGGGTCCTGATTCGGCCGACCAAGGAGGAGACCGATGAACGTACGAACGTGGGTGGCTGCTTCGCTGGTGGCCGTCGCAGGATGCGGCGGCGTCTCGCAGGAGATGTACGCGGCGCGTGGGGCACAGATCGAAAAGCTCCAGGCAGAGATGGCGCAGCAGAAGACCGGCCTCGACGGCGCGCAGTCCAAGGCGCAGCAGTGCGAGGCCGCGCGCCAGGCAGACAAGGCAGCCGAGGAGAAGCGGCTCGCCGAGGCGCAGGCGCGCGCCGACCGGCGTCGCCAGCAGTTCCACAGCCTCATGGACAAGCTGCAAGAGATGGTTCGCGCCGGCAAGCTCGACGTCGAGGTGCGCGACGGGCTGATGGTGGTGAAGCTGCCGGCGGCGATCCTCTTCGATCCCGGCAAGGTCGACATCAAGCCGGAGGGCAAGCAGGCGCTCAAGGAGCTGTCGGCGACGCTCGTCGGGATCCCCGACCGCCGCTACCAGATCGCGGGCCACACCGACAACCAGCCGCTCGGCAAGGGCATGCCCTACGCCGACAACTGGAGCCTGTCGACCGCGCGCGCCGTCAAGGTGGTGGATTACATGATCCACGACGGCGGGATGCCGGCGGGCCGCGTGTCGGCGGCGGGCTGGGCCGACCAGATGCCGGTGGCGAAGAACGACAACGAAGAGGGGCGCAAGCTGAACCGGCGCATCGAGATCGTGCTGCAGCCGAACATCGACGAGCTCGAGGCGCTCGCGGGGCCCGCCGAGAAGAAGTAACGGGCGCACCGGCGCCCACGGAAGCAGGCCCGCCTGCGCTCGGCGCGTCGCCGCCGGGCATCGCTTCACCCCTCTCCCAGTTCAATCGCTGCCGCCGATCTCGTCGTAGGGGTCGGTCGGGTCGTAGGGCCGCGCGCTCTCCCGGCACTCGGCGCAGAAGGCCGGGCCGCCGAAATTCCGCTGCGGCATGACCAGCCCGAGCCGGCAGGAGGCGCAGCGCCGCGACGGCCTCGGCGGCGCGGCGGCGAGGCGGCGCACCAGCGCGCGCAGGGCCTCCACGTCGAACGGCTTGTGGACCACCGCGGTGGCCGCGCCGGCGGCGGCGAGCGAGCGCGCCTCGTCGTCGTCGTAGGCCGAGATCAGGACGACCGGCAGATCCCACTCGGCCAGCCTCAGGCCGGCGAGGATCTCGAGGCCCGAGAAGCCGGGCATGCGGATGTCCGACACGAGCAGGGCAGGGCGCTCGCTCCGGCGGTGGTGCAGCATCGACGAGCCGAGGTGCTCGAGCAGCGTGGGCCCGTCGCGGAACTCGTCCACGTGGAAGCCGTCGCGGCGGAGCGCGCCACCGACGAGCCGCCGCATGTCGGGGTCGTCGTCGGCGACGAGCACCCTGCGCTGGCGCGTGGTGGGACGAAGGGGCGGGACGATCTTGCCGGGTTGCCTGGCGAGCAGCATGGTCACCTCCCGACGGTGGCGTTGCAGCCGAGGTGCCACGGGACCGCTCGCGTGCCCGGCGAAAGAAAAGCCGCGCCCTCGCGATCCGTATGCGATAGTGACGGTGCCTTGGTGTCTCGCGGGCGCGGGCGCGGGCGTCTCTGAGATGGCGAACCTCCTCCTCGTCGACGATGACCCGAGCATGCTCGACCTGCTCGGGGCGCACCTGACCCGCGGCGGCCATCGCGTCCTGTGCCGTGGCTCGGCGGCCGAGGCTCTCGAGGCGGCCACCTCCGACCCCCTCGACGCGGTGATCACGGACCTCCGCATGTCCGGCATGGACGGCCTCGAGCTGTGCCAGCGCATCGTCGGCGATCGGCCCGGATTGCCGGTGGTGGTGCTGACCGCCTACGGGAACATGGACGCCGCGGTGGCGGCGATCCGCGCCGGCGCCTCGGACTTCGTCACCAAGCCGGTCGAGCTCGACCAGCTCCTCGTCGTCGTCGAGCGGGTGCTGCGGCGCCGGCGGCTCGACGAGGTGGTGAAGCAGCTGCCGCACGCGGAGGGCGGACCGCGGGGGCTCGAGGGCATCCTCGGGGCGAGCCCGCCCATGCGCAAGGTGTTCGATCTCCTCGCGCGGGTGGCCGACCTCGACACGTCGGTGCTGATCGAAGGCGAGAGCGGGACCGGCAAGGAGCTGGTCGCGCGGGCGCTGCACGACGGCGGCCGCCGGCGCGCGGGCCCGTTCGTGGCGCTCAACTGCGCCGCGCTGCCCGACGCGCTGCTCGAGAGCGAGCTGTTCGGCCACGCCCGCGGCGCCTTCACCGACGCGAAGACGGCGCGCGTCGGGCTGTTCGCCCAGGCCCACGGCGGGACGCTGTTCCTCGACGAGATCGCCGCGCTGCCGTTCGCGCTCCAGCCCAAGCTCCTGCGGGCCCTGCAGGAGCGCGCGGTGCGCCCGGTCGGCGGCGACGTCGAGACTCGCTGCGACGTGCGCTTCATCGCGGCGTCGAACCGCCCGCTGCGCGACGAGGTGAGCCGCGGCGCGTTCCGCGAGGACCTGTTCTACCGCCTCGACGTGATCACCGTCGACCTGCCGCCGCTCCGTGCGCGCGGGGGCGACGTCCTCCTGCTCGGGCAGCGCTTCATCGAGGAGTTCGCGGCGCAGCTCGGCCGGCCGGTGGTGGGGCTGTCGCCGGCGGCGGCGGGGAAGCTCCTCGACTACGACTGGCCGGGCAACGTCCGCGAGCTGCGCAACTGCATCGAGCGCG
>JAJXSP010000099.1 GCA_021784515.1 Myxococcales bacterium
AGGCGGTTGCATCGGCTTTTCGCAGGATCTTCCGCAAATCACGATTGCCCGGACGGTCCCGGCCGGCTCCACGATCTCGTTTTCGCTCGCGCTCACCGACCGAGTCGGCAACTCCTTCGTGGTCCCCTTCCAGTACTCGACGCAGGCCATCGATCAGGCGTTCACCGTGCAGAGCGTCGATGTCTTTGGCGACAACAACGGCGACGGCAAGCTGAGCCCGGGCGAAACCGGCGGGCTGCAAGTCCAGATTTTCAACTCGGGCGGCGCCGAGGCGCTCGCGATCACCGGAAACCTGACCACCACGAACCCGCAAGTCACGATCATCGGCGGCGCGGGTCTCCAGTTCGGTGACATCCGGGCAGACGGCCTCGCGTGCGGCGAGATCGCGGGCAAGAATCCAGGCGGTTGCATCGGGTTCTCGCAGGACCTTCCACAGATCACGATTGCCCAGCAGCTCGCCCACGGCGCGCAAATCGCCTTCCAGCTCGCGCTCACCGATATGTTCGGCAATACATTCCCGCTGACCGTGCCCTACGTCCTCGAATAGCGATCAGAATTGCCCGCCGAGCGCGAGCCCCTGGTAGCCGCTCGATAGCACGGGAACGAGCGCGACGCGCGCCGGCACCACGGGCTGCGGAATGAACCGCGTGGCGACGAACAGGGTGAGGGCGACCGTGGCCAGCCCGGCGCCGCTGTAGACGAGCGCCTCCGAGGTCGGAGAAGCGCTGAAGTCCGAGGTCTGTTGCCCGGTCATCGGATCGGTCGTCTTGGGAGCCGTCGCCGCGCCGCCGACGATCAGCAACAGCCCCGCTCCCAGCGAGACACCGGAGGCGATGTACAAGGCGCGCACGATCTGCCTCGCGCGCTGCGCCTTCCCCTCGGGGCTCTCCTCGAACGCTCGCTGGCGCGCGAGTCGACGCTCCTCCCTCCTCCGTTCCGCCTCGCGGGCCGCAGCCTCCTCCCGCGCCTCCTCCCGCGCCTGCTCCCGCTCCTCCTCGACGCGCCGCCGCCGCGCATCCTCCGCCGCCTGGGCACGCCGGGCCGCCTCGCGCTCGCGCGCGCCAAGCTCCGCGATCCGGCGGTTCGCGGCGTCGCACAGTCGCGCGATCTCGGGATCGGGAGGGCCTTCGGCGCAGCGCGCCGTCCGATTGAATTGCTCCCACGCTGCCCCGGCGTCTTCGTCTCCGGCGCGCGTGGAGGTTTCAGCAATCCGAAACTGCTCCTTGGCGCGCCGCCTCGCCGCGGGATCGTACTCCGGCTGGTGGGGAGGTGGAGGCGGCGCCGCCACGGCGCATGCTTGTCGGGTCTCCCGTTCATGGACGATGCGCGACTGCGCGTCTTCGCAGTAGCGCGCCTCGCTGGTCCCTTCCGGGACGTGATCGCAGTCCTGCCTCTGGCGATATTCGAAGAAATTCGCCATGGCCGCCGTCACGCGACAGGCCCGCTCGTTGATCATCCCGAGATTCAACAGATGGATCGGTGTGGAGACGATGCGCTCTGCTGCCAGGACGTCGCGAATCGCTTCGTCATACCGCCCCGCCTCGGTCGCGCTCTCGGCGGCCCGGTCCAAATCCTGCGCGCGGGCGATGTCACCGTCGGAGGGCGCCGGCGGCAACCCATCCTCGCCCGCGGCGCCGCGACCTTCGACCGGCAACGACAAAAGCACGAAGACCATGGCTTGCCTGGCAATCATCTCCCCTCGCTCTCCTGGAGTTCGAATGAAATACGGCCGGTATCGATCGGATTCACTGGCTCGAACAGCCGTAATCCCGCGCCGCGATCCCGCAGCGGTCGGTCGCCTGCCCGAGGTTGCAGAACTCCTCGACGCAGGCCGCAGGGTCGGGCGAGGAGGAGGACGAATCGCTCGAGGCCGTGGAGGAGGACGAGGGATTCGCGATGTCGTGGCAGCTCTGCCGGTCTTCCTCCGGCAGCTCGTCGCAGCACAGGTCGAGCAGATCGCATGCCTTGCTGGTGTCGCCCGAATCGATGTCGCAAATGGTCCCCGAGCAGTACTGCCCGGGCGGGCAGGTCCGACCGCTGCTGCAGTCGAGCCCGGGAAGGATCGACGGGTCGAAACAGCCCGAAACAACGAGCGGGATGGCGAAGAGGGAGCCCACCAAACGAAGCACCATGCTCTCGCTCCTCATCCTTCAAAAACCGACCGTCAACGCGAGACCGGCTTCGCGCGGGGACGCGTATGGCAGGAGCGCCACCTCGCCGCGCCCCTCTCGCGCCATGGAGCGACCACCCATGACGGTCAGGATCACGCCGGGGATCACGAGCGCCGTCCCCAGGAGTCCACTGGCGATGGCGACGTTGTTGGCCAGCTTGCCGCTCGCGACGCGCTGGTCGAAGTCGGTCGTCCACGACCCCGCGGAGGCGGCGTCCTGCTCCAGCTGCTTCGCGCCGTTCAAGGCCGTGACACCTTCGACGGCCCAGATCACCGTCCCGGCCACGCCGAGGACCAGCATCGGGACCCCGACGGCGAGAAGCTTCGCGCCCCGGCTCATCGGCCGCGCAGGCGGCATCGCCTCCTCGCGGGCTCGACGAACCTCCTCCCGCTCGCGCTTTCGCTCGCGCCGCTCCTCTTCCAGCCTTCGCCGCTGTGCGGCTGCTTCGGCGCGCGCTCGCCGCCCCGCCGCCTCCTCTGCCTGGGCGCGGCGCGCCGCCGCCTCCCCTTCCTGCGCGCGAAGCTGCGCCACCCGTCGTTGAGCCACTCGGCACATGCTGCCGATCTCAGGATCGGAAGAGACGTAACCGCAGCGGGCCACCCGAATGAACCGCTCCCACGCGATGCGAGCAATCTCGATTCCCCCGCGCGCGGCTCCCTCGTCCTCGTCTCCGGCCGGCATGGACGCCTCCGCTTTTTGAAACAACTCGCTGGCCTGCCGTCGGGCCGCGGGGTCGATGCCGGGTTGCCGGAGGGGCGTCGAGGGAGGCGCCGCGGCACCGCACGATTGGCGCAGCTCTTTTTCGTGAACGATCCGGGAAAGCGCGTCCTCGCAGTAGCGGGCCTCCGGCATTCCCTCGGGAACGTGATCACAGTCTTGCTTCTCTCGGAACTCGAAGAAGTTCGCGATGGCGGCCGTCACGCGACACGCCTGCTCGTTGATCATGCCGAGGTTGAGGATGTGGATCGGCGAGGGGACGATCCGGTCCGCTTCCTGGACCGCGCGAATGGCCTCGTCGTAGCGCCCGGCGTCGGCCGCCCGTTCGGCGGCGCGGTCCAATTCCTGCGCGCGGGCGGTGTCGCTGGAGGGATCTGCCCCGTCTTCGCCCGCCGCTCCCCGTGCAGCCCAGAACGACACCGCCAGAGCGACGACCGCGCCGTGCCTGACAACCATCTCCCCGCGCCGTCTGCCCATTGAAAGAGCCCGCGACGCTATCCGAAGTCCGTGCCCTTGTCCAGGGCGCACACGCCATCCCAAGGGCGGGCACCACGCCGCTTGTTGGGGCTCCGCTCACCCCCCACGCGACCGCTGATCCTCCTTGCCTTGCGCGGCCGGTTCTGGCTACCATCCGCGCGCTCGTGATGGACATGGGGAGCACACATCGAAGCACCACATCAGCCGCCCTGTTTTTCCTTGCGGCGGGCGCGGCCAGCGCCGCGCCCGGGACACCCCTCGACGGGGGGCCTCCGGTGGATGGGAGTTCGCCGCCCGTGGTTGCGGTGTCTGGATCGCGTGCGCCGGCCGCGCTGCCCGCGCGCGCCGCGACGCTGGGGCGGCTCGGCTCGACCCAGGTGTTTCAGGTACCTTCTGGAAAGGCGCTCGCGCTTTCCGAGGCCAACCACGGTGGCAAAGCGGTGTTGCTTTCGTTGTGGGCCACCTGGTGCGCCCCGTGTCGGCGCGAGATGCCGACCATCGAGAAGCTCTATCAGGAATTCAAGGACCGGGTCGCCTTCATTGGAATCGCGCAGGATCTGAATCGGCCGGACAATCGGAAAAAGGTGATGGCGATCGTGAAGGAGACGGCCGTCACCTTCCCGCAGTTTCTCGAGGCCGACGGGCTCACGGTCGAGGAGAAGATCTTCGGAAAGGACGTCGCGGCGCTCCCCGCGTTCGCGCTCTATGGCGCCGACGGGAAGCTCGTGCTGAACACGATTGGCGCGATCTCTGATCCGGAAAACCTCGCTCGCCTCTCGGCAGCGCTCCGGTCGACATCCGGGGGCCGCGCGAAGCCTCGTAAGGAGAAGCCATGAACCACGGATCGTCACGGCTGATGGCCGCGACCTTTCTGGCCACGTTGGTCTGCTCCGTCGGCCGGGAGATTCCGGCCAGGGCCGACGACCGCTGTGACAACAAGACTCTCGAGGAGGTCTTCAACATCATCCATGCCGCGTGCACGGAGGAGCGATGTGATCCGACGCGGCTCAAGGAAATTACCAAGTCGATCGAGCGATGGAAGGTCCTCACGGCGATGCGGACGCTGTTCACGGTCCACATGTTCTTTCCCAAGGGCAAGACCGACATCGAAAGCTCGCTCGATCTGAGCACGACGACAAGCGACCAGCAAGCCATGCTTCAGCGCGAGATCACCAAGCCGTACGAGACGGTGGTCTACGTCGTCGGCCGCGGCAGCTCGAGCGGCAGTGACCGCACGAATTGGGAGATTTCCCGCGAGCGGACGCTCGCCGTGTACAACTACCTCGTCAACGATCTGAAGCTCAAATGCCGGTTCCTCCAGAAGGTCGCCTTCGGCAAGACGATCCTCCAGCTCACGGTGAGCGATGCGAAGCTCCTCAATATCGCCGAGGGAGACTACCGGAGCGACGAGAACGTCCTCAACCAATCCGTCGAGATATTCGTCTATCCCTGCCGCAATCGGTTGCGCGAGGTCGAGTACCCGCACTGAGCTCGCGTCCCCCGCGAGGAGGCCTGCACCATGCCCCAGATGCCCGAGACGCTTCCGGCCGAAAACGATCTCCCGCCGGAGCGCCATTTCGAGATCCATGCTGTCTTCAGCGAAGAACAGAAGCGCCTCGGCGATTGGCTCGAGAGTGAAGCGAGCGACGCGCTGGGCGCGCCAAGCGCGACCGAGGAGAGCGCCTACGTGCGCGCCGAGAAGCTGGTCAGTCAGATCCGCGAGGGCTATTGCACGAAGCATGACCTGAACCCGCGGCTCCTGGTGGCGGCACAGGACGGCACGCTCCAGACCTACGTCCCGGCCCGCTCGGCGATCGCTACCTATGGGGTGTTGAGGTTCATCGCGATGGGCCTCGAGGTGTCGCTCGCCGTATTGGTCTGGATGATGGGGCAGGCGCAACCCGTGTTCATCGCCGTGACGGTCATCCTGGCGCTGGGCGGCTATCTCCTTGGCAGCGGCGTCGGGGGGATCTTCGAACGCAGATGGAAGGCGTCCCTTCCGCCCGCGATGGGGGTCCCCACCAAGGAGGCTGGCCTGGGTTTCGACCTCGCCAAGGCCATCGGCGGCGGGGTGATCGTCGTCGGCATCTCCTATTTGCGGAGCATCGATGAAGAGGGCAGCGCGGTGATCTTCGTCGTGGGCGTGCCGCTGTTGCTCGCGCTCCTCATCACGCTGTTTGAATCCCTCCATCACCTGCTCAAGGGGAAATACCTGTTCCTGAAGGAGCGAATGAGCCGCGCGCAGCGATGGTACGCGATTGAGAACCACGGGCGGGCGCTGGAGACATACCGGGCTCAGTACGTCAGCAAGGTGAAGGAGATTTCGCTCCAGATGCGCCGCGCGGCGAGCAACGGATGACGCGGCAGATTCCCCGGAATGGAGCCCTGGCGCTTTTCGCCTTGCTTGTCTTCGGCGTCGACCTGGACGTGCTCGCCGAAGATCCGGCGCTGCTGTTGGCCGACGGCCGGGATGGCTGTCCGGACGGCCAGGTGCTCGTGTCGCCGGGGCACTGCTCGTTCAAGAATCTCTGTCCCGACGGAAGCCTTCCCGGGAAGGACGGGCGCTGCTACGCGGCGGACGTGCCCCAGCGGCCAGCCCAGGTTCCGGTGACGAATCGAAGCTGCAAAACGCAGTTTCGCAGGTCGGACCCGCCCAGGAGCGGGGGCGGCTGCTCGGAGCGACGGCACGTGGCGCCGCGCAAGGTGTTCCTCGCCAATGGGGACGCGGGAAGGGTATTCGAGAAGTATCTCCGCGACGCGGAGGACGCGAACGTGACCGTCGATCTGGAGCGCCTCACGGTGTTCTTCGTGTCGGGCGGGGCGCAGCGGAAGGTGGAGGCGCCAAAGCTCAAGCTGGGTGCGACGTTGAGCGGAAAGTCGGCGCGCGACCTCTGGGTGAAGGCACTCGGCGACGTGGTCGCCGAGCCGCGCGAGAACGCCGCCGCCGACGCCGACCAGCTGGAGGCCGACGCCGCCTGCGGCGATTGACGCATTGCTACGCCGCCAGGTCGCCGATCAGACCGACAGCGGCCGGGCCCGGAACAGCCGCACCCGCCGCAGCGCCACGTCGAGCACCAGCAGCATCACCGCCAGCCACAACGCGCGCGACCACAGGTCGCGGTGGTAGGTGATTTTTTCCGCGCCCGCGTCAAAGAGCGCCGCCGCGGTCGGACGCAGCCCGCCCCGGCCCGCCGACGTGGCGCGGGCCAGCAGCGCCTCGTCGGGCGGCAGCGCCAGGTACTCGCGCGGGTAGGGCACCGCGATCGCCCCCGACGACTCGGAGACCACCTGCCCGTCGCGGCGGTGGATCGCGCGCAGCTGGAGCGCGCCGTAGCGATCGAGCGGGAACTCGGCCTCGTAGCGGCCCGCCGCCGTCTGCGCCATCGGCACCGTGATTTTCTTTGCGTTCGCTCCCTGATTTTTTGCGTTTGCACCATCGGACGGCGCCGACACCTCGAGCGTCGTCTCCAGGCCGTTGACGAAGCGGTCGTCCGCGCCGACGGCGTCCACCGCCACCCGCACGTGCGGCGGGTCGATCTCCGTCGTGAGCGAGTAGCCGCTCTCGCCTGTCCCAGAGCCAGGTGGCTGGTGGCGCATCGTCGATCGGATGAGCTGCGCGAAGAACTTCCCGTAGCCCGGCCAGCGCACCCAGTCGGCAGCCCAGCGGTTCTTCACGTCGCTCGTCCACGCCGCCGTCTGCCCGAGGCCGACCCGCCAGCGCGCCAGCAGCGGCTCGCCCTGATCCGAGACGAGGATCGTCTCCGAGAGCGGCTTCGCCTTGGTCGCCACGTAGCCGCGCAGGAGCGGCGCGCTCTCGATCGCCACGCCGTCGAGCAGCTCCGCGCGCTTCGCCACGCGCGCCTGGATCGCCTCCTCGACGAGCGCCGAGCGCGCCACCTCGGTCGTCTCCTTGGTGAAGATGCGCGGGATGTTCTGCGCGTCCTGCGTGAAGTAGAAGCGCCCGCCGCCGCGCTCGGCGATGAGCGCGAGCAGCGTCTTGTCGGCGCCCGCGCCCACGCCCACCGCGCTCACGGTGATCTTGTTCTCCGCCATCTCGTCGACCAGCTCGGAGATCCCCTCGTAGCTCGCCTGCCCGTCGGTGAGCAGGATGACGTGCTTCACCTTCGCGCGCGCCGGCGCCAGCTCCTGGTAGGCCTCCTGGAGCGGCGCGAGGAGGTTGGTGCCGCCGCCCGCCTGGAGCTTGCCGATGTCGGAGACGATGCGGATCCGGTTCGCCGCGCGCTGCAGCCGCACCACCGCCTGCGCCTGCGCGTCGAAGGCGATCACCGAGATCAGGTCGTCGCCCGCGAGCAGCTCGGCGCTCGCCTTGGCGGCGTCCTTGGCCAGCTCCAGCTTGTCCCCGGTCATCGAGCCGGAGCGATCGATCGCCAGCGCGAGGGCGAGCGCCGGCTGGTCGCGCTTCTTCTCGCTGTCGAAGCGCACCGGCAGGAGCCGCTCGATCTGCGTGCCGCCGTAGCCGCCCGAGCCGAAGGAGTTCTCGCCGCCCGCCATCAGGAAGCCGCCGCCGCCGTCGCGCACGTACGACTCGATCGCCGCCATCTGCGAGAGGCCGAGCAGCGCCGCCGGCACGTCGCTGACCAGGACGAGGTCGTACTTCTGGAGGTCGCGCGCCGACGAAGGCAGCCCGTACGGGCCGCGCACGTCCACCTCGAGGTTCTCTTTTTGAAGCGCCTGCGCCAAATAGGTGGCCGACGGCGGATCGCCCTCGATGTAGAGCACGCGCGGCCTGCCCTTCACCGCCACCGAGCCCTCGGCCGCGTTGTTCGCCGGGAAGCGATCGTGGAAGTCGGCGCCAAGGCCGCTCACGGCGAGCCGGTAGCGCACGAAGCCCGACTCCTTCACCTCGCTCTTCCAGGTGACGGTGTTTCGCCCGGCGGCGAGCAGCACCTTCTTCGCGCCGTCGAGGGGATTTGGGAACTCGTCCTGGTAGAGCGTCAGCGTCGCGGGCACCGCGCGGCTGGCGTAGACGTCTGCGCTGACGGTGAACGGCGCGCCGAGGCGCACGCTCCCGGGCGGCGGCAGCCGCAGTTCGCGCACCAGCACCTCGTCGTCGTGCTCGGCCGAAAACGGCCGCGCGAACAGGCGCACGCCCTGCCGCGCGGCGAGGAAGGACTCGCCCAGGAGATCGCCCTGCGTCTCGTCGCCGTCGGAGAGCAGCACCGCGCGCTTGAGCACGCCCGGCGGGTAGAGGCCGTAGGCGAGCTGGAGCGCGGCCTGGAGATCGGTTCCGTCGCGCGGCTCGCCGGCGGCGCGCAGCGTGCGCGCGAAGTCAGCCGGCAGCGGCGCCCGCGGATCGTCGGGCAGCGGCACCAGGCGCGCGCGGGCCGCGAAGGCGACCAGGCGCAGCTGGTGGTCGTTCTTCTGCGCTTGCACCAGGCGCAGCTCTTTTATGTATGCGATCGCATCATCGAGCTGGCGGTCGGAGACCGAGTCGCTCACGTCCACCAGCGCCACCGTGCAGATGGCGCGGCGCTCATCGGGCACCGACGGGCGCGCGAGCGCGAAGGCCAGCGTCGCGACGAGCAGCGCGCGGACGCCGAGGGAGAGCGCCTGCTGCGCGGAGGCGAGGTCGGTGAGCGACGCCCCCTTCACCAGCCACAGGACCGGCAGCACGGCCCAAAGCCGCAGCCAGCGCGGCGCGAGCAGCTCGATCCCGCGCACGCCGAGCGGCAGCGTCGCGCGGGCGCCGACGAGGCGCTCCACCGCGGCGAGGATCGCCAGCGACGCGACGAGCGTGATCGCGGCGCGGATCGCGAGGCGGGTGCGCGCGCTCGATCTCACACCGTCACGCGGCGGTTGTAGGTCCACCACTCGAGGAGCGCGAGCGCCAGGGCGGCGAGCACCAGCATCGCCCACAGCTCGCGGCGCAGGCGCGCGTCGAAGCCCGACGGCGCCTCGAGCTTCTTGCCGTCGACGACCAGCTCGCGCGCCGGCCGGATCGCCGACTCGGCGGCGCTGCCGAGGTTCGCCGCGATCGTGCGCGCCCCGCCCCGGCTCTCGACGGTGTGGAAGCCCACCTTGCGCCCGACCAGGCGCGCCAGCCCATCCACCACCGGCACCCGCTGCGTCTCCCCGTCGGGGTCGCGCACCGTCGCCTCGTCGCCCGCCGCCGGGACGCGCCAGGGCTCGCCGGTGCGGAACGCTGCCTGCAGCGTCGCCTCGTCGCCGGCGAACCACTCGAGCGCGTTGACGAGGAGCACCGGGAAGGCGACGCGCAGCGGCAGGTCGCTGTGGCGCACGTCGAAGCCGAGGGCGACCGTCTTTTCGGGCGACTCGCGCGCGGCGATGAGCACGTCGCGCGCCGACGAGGCGAGCGCCACGTCGCCGGGCTTGAGCGAGAAGCGCGAGGAGCGGCTCATGTTGAGGTCGCGCAGCGTGACCCAGCGCATGAGGGGGTGCTTCTCGGCGACGTCGGTGATCAGCGGCGCCTGCACCGCGCCGGCGACGGTGAACGGGCTCGCCGGTCCCTGCGGATCGAGGTAGAGCGCGGGGAGCGGCGGCGGCGCGGGCGGCGTGAAGCCGTCGAAGACCACGGCGTCGTAGCGCGCCGCGAGCGCGGGATCCCACGCCGCGGGCGGCACGCGCTCGAGGGCGGCGTTCTCGTCGAGGAGCAGCGCGCCCTCGAGGAACAGGTTGCCCGGCGACACGAGGAGCACGCGCTGCTTCTTCAGCGGCGGCAGGAGCGCGTAGGCGACGTCGTCGAGCGGCAGCGCGTCGAGCGCGCCCGCGCCGCGATCGGGATCGGGCCGCAGCCGCGCCTCGAGGCGCGCTCCCGAGCCGGCGAGGTTCGGGTAGAAGCGGGCCGCACGCTCGCCGGGCCCGAGGTCGAGGTGCTGCACGTCGACGATCTCGCCGTCCTCCCGCAGCTCGAGGCGCAGCGACGACGGGCGATCGCGGAACGACTGCGCCTCGACGAACACCTCGTACGAGGTGCGGTTCTGCGGGTAGCGGCGCACCGCGAAGCCGACGATCGCCACGTTGTCGCTGCTGCTGCCGACGGGGAGGTAGCGCAGGTCGACGCCGCGGAGGTCGATCGCCGAGAGGGCGGGCGCCCGCCCGTCGTCGGCGCGCAGCCGCACCCGATCGAGCACCTCGCGTGGCCACGCGCCGTCGCCGATCAGGATCGCCGTCGGGTGGGGCTGGCCGCGCAGCACGTCGCCGGCGAGGCGCAGGCCGCGCTCGAGGTCGGCCGGCGCGTCGGTCGGCGCCACGGCGTCGATCTGGCGCGACAGCTCGCGGTCGTCGGACTCGAGGCCGCCGAGCGCCACCGGCTGCGCGTCGAGCCGGATCACCAGCGCGCGATCGCCGGCGCCAAGCCCGGCGACGAGCTTGCGCGCCTCCTCCTTGGCGCGCTCGAGGCGGTTCGGCCTCTCGTCGGTGGCGCGCATCGACGCGCTGGCGTCGATCACGATCGCGATGGTGCGCGCGTCGCGGCCGCGGCCGAGGCGCGGGTCGCCCGCCGCCAGGGCGAGGAGCGCCAGCAGGACGAGCTGCACGAGGAGCGACACGATCCGTCGCAGGCGCCGCCACAGCGACGAGGACTCGCGCTCGGCGAGCACGCGCGCCCACAGCCGCGCGAACGGCACCTCCACCCGCCGCAGGCGCAGCTTGAGCACGTAGAGCGTGGTGAGCGCGGCCGCGGCCAGCGCGAAGCCGGTCGCCAGCGAAACGAGCGATGCGCCCGCGAAGCTCACCGCATCACCGGAGGAAGCCGCCTTCGCGGAAGACCCGGAGGATCAGCTCGTCGAAGGGCGTGCTGGTCTCGGCGCGGAAGCAGGGGATCCCGCGCGCCGAGCAGAACGCCTCGAGCCCCTCGCACAGCGCCTGGTGCTCGCGCGCGAAGGCGGCGAGCAGGCGCGGCGAGACCGTCACCTCGCGCACCTCGCCGGTCTCGCAGTCGATGATCTCGAGGTCGCCGAGCAGCGACGGGCGCGCCTCGCCCGGATCGACGACCTGCAGCACGAAGGGCTCGAAGCGGTGGTAGCGGAGCAGGTTCAGCGCGCCCTCGTAGCCGGCGGGATCGTAGAAGTCCGACACGAGCACGGCGACACCGCGGCGCTTGGACTCGTGGACGAACGCGCCGACGCCCGCCGAGAGGTCGGTGGCGCCGCCCGGCTCGAGGCCGCGGAGGAATTCGAACACCTTGAAGATGCGCCCCTTGCCGCGGGTGGGCGGCATGCGCCGTCCGTCGCGGCCGACGGCGAGCGGCACGATCGAGATGCGGTCGAGGTTGGAGAGCCCGACGTAGGCGAGGGCGGCGACCACCTGCCGCGCGTAGTCGATCTTCGGCGGGCGGCCGGTGCGCATCGAGGCGCTGGCGTCGAGGAGCAGGTAGATGTGGAGGTCCTCCTCTTCCTCGAAGAGGCGGATGAGGAGCCGTCCGAGGCGGCCGTAGACGCCCCAGTCGAGGTAGCGCAGGTCGTCGCCGGTGGTGTAGCCGCGGTGGTCGGCGAACTCGACGCCGGAGCCGGTCTTGCGCGAGCGCCGCTCGGCGCGGATGCGCCCGGAGAACACCTTCTTCGAGACGACGTAGAGGTATTCCAGCTTCTTGAGGAAGGCCTCGTCGAAGAGCGCGGCGCTGGGCATGGTCACCTGGCGGTGGGCCTCTTGTCTTGCAGCCTCACGGCAGCTCCGGCGTGGCGGCGAGGATCTGGTCGACGATCGAGTCGGGATCGATGCCCTCCGCCTCGCCTTCGAAGTTGAGGATGAGCCGGTGGCGGAGCGCGGGCTTGGCGACCTCGCGGACGTCCTTGGCGGCGACGGCGAAGCGGCCGTCGAGGAGGGCGCGGATCTTCGCGCCGAGCAGGAGCGCCTGGGCCCCGCGCGGCGAGGAGCCGTAGCGGACGTACTTCTTCGTCGCGGCGGGCGCGCCCTCCGACGGGTGCGTCGCCTCGAGGACGCGGAGCGCGAAGTCCTGCACCGCGCGCGCGACCGGCACCTTCCGCACCAGCTCGGACAGCTCGAGGAGACGCTCGCCCCCGAGCACCTTCTGCGCGTGCACGCTCTCCGCCCGCGTGGTGCGGTCCATGATCTCGTGCAGCGCCGCCCGCGACGGGAACGTCACCTTCAGCTTCATGAAGAAGCGATCGAGCTGCGCCTCGGGGAGCGGGTAGGTCCCCTCCATCTCGAGCGGGTTCTGCGTCGCCAGCACGAAGAAGGGCGGCGGCAGGCGGTAGGTCGTCTTCCCGACGGTGACCGAGTGCTCCTGCATCGCCTCGAGGAGCGCCGACTGCGTCTTCGGCGTGGCGCGGTTCACCTCGTCGGCGAGCACGATGTTGGCGAAGATCGGGCCGCGCTGGAACTCGAAGCGCTTGTGGCCCTCGGCGTCCTCGGCGATGACGTTGGTGCCGAGGATGTCGGCGGGCATCAGGTCGGGCGTGAACTGCACGCGCGAGAAGCCGAGCTCGAGCGCCTCGGCCAGCGTGCGCACCAGCATCGTCTTGCCGAGGCCGGGCACGCCTTCGAGGAGCGCGTGGCCGCCGGCCAGCAGCGCCGTCACCACGCCCTCGACGATCGCCTCGTGACCGACGATCACCTTGGCCACCTCGCCCTGCAGCCGGGTCACGTCGGCGCAAAAGCGCGCCACCTCCTCCCGCACCTGGGACGCCGACTCCGAGAGCGCCTGATTGGTCATGGGTGTCCGATTCTCCGGTCGAGAAATCTATTCGCGCGGCTTGATGAGCTGGAAATAGCGTTTGACGTAGAAGCGGTATCCGGGCGGCACCTGCTCCTTCGACATCACCTCCTCGACCACCGCGGTGTAGTCGCCGTAGACGCGGCGGTAGCCGGCGGAGGCGAAGCCCTTCTGCGCCGAGCCGAGGATGGTCTCGCTGCGCGACGGGCCGGCGCCCTGCTTGCCCTCGGCGCGGATCGCGTTGCGCTTCGACGCCAGCTTCGTCGGGTCGCCCATCAGGTTCGGATCGTGCGAGTCGCCGATCCCGTCGGAGCCGACGCCGCCGGGCTGGTCGTGGCCCGCGCCCGCCGGCCCCGGCTGCTCGCCCTGCCCGCCCATCGGGAGCATGGCGTTGCCCTCGCCGCCGGGCGCCTCGATCGGGTTGCCGTTTTCGTCGACGAGGACGGTGTTGCCGTTGGGATCGAGGCGGAGCACGCGCCCCTTCGCGCGCCCGTTCTGCCCCTTGCCCTGGTCGCCGCCGGCGCGGTCCATGAAGTCGCCGAGCTTTTCCCGCCGCGGCCGATTCTGTCCCTGCGCGCCGTTTCCGCCCGAATCGCCGCTTGGCCCCTGCTTGCCATTTTGGCCGCCCTGCTGGCCGCCCTGCCCGCCCATCGCCAGCGTCACGCCCTCGCCGTCGTCGCCCTCGCCCTGCTCCGCCCCGCCCTGCTTGCCGCTCTTTCCCTCGCCCTGGCCCTCGCCCTGGCCCTCGCCCTGCTGCCCCTCGCCGCCCTGCCCGCGCTGCCCCGCCATGCGCTGCAGCGCCTCCTTTAATTGCGCCACCGCCTGCTGCGAGAGCTTCTGCGTCTTCAGCTTGCGGATCTGATCCTCCATCTTGCCCAGCTCGCCCGCCGCCTGCTGCATCGACTGCGACGCGCCCGACCGGTTCAGGTCGCGCATCTGGTTCGCCGCCGACTGGAGGTTGCGCTGCAGGCGCTGGAGCTGCCGCCCCGCCTGCTGCCGCTCGGCCTGCTGCCGTCGCAGCTCCTGCAGGCGGCGCTCGTTGCGCTGGAGCCGCCGCGCGGTCTCCTCGCTCTTCGGCTGCGCCTCCTGCTCGCGCTTGAGCCGCCGCTGCTCCTCCTCGAGCTTCCGGAGCTCGTCGAGCTGGCGCTTCTCCGTCTCCGACGGTGGCGGCTCGCGCGCGGCCTCCTCGAGCGCCTTGGCGAGGGTCCGCTCGCGCTTCGGATCGGCCTTGGCCTGCTCGATCCGCTTCGCCAGATCCTCCAGCTCCTTCTTCGCCTTGGCGAGGTCGTCCTGCTTCAGCGCGGCGGCGACGTCCTTGGCGAGGGCGTCCTTCGACAGCGCCTCCCCCGCCTTGCGCAGGCGGCGCTTCAGCTCCTCGAAGTCGCCGTGCTCGCCGCCGAGCGCCTTGTGCTCCAGCTCGGCGAGCTTGTCGAACAGCTCCTTCCGCGTCAGCTCGCGCTGGTCGAGGCGGTCGAAGAGGCGCTCCATCTCCTCCGCGAGCTGCTTCGTGTCGTCGTCGCCGGCGGCGCGCGCCTCGGCGAGCAGCTCGCGCACCAGGTCCCGCTCGGGGGCGAGGTCGCCGCGGTCGATCGCGAGCCGCGGGGCGCGCGGCGCGACGTGCGGCGTCGCCGTC
>JAJXSP010000100.1 GCA_021784515.1 Myxococcales bacterium
AGATCGGCACCAGGCGGCGGCCGTAGCGCGTAAAGCGCGCGGTGGGCGAGTGGCGGTCGAGGCGGATGAAGATACGGTCCACCACGTCGGCGCGCGGCAGCGAGTCGGCGAGCGCGAGCGTGCGGGCCGCGTCGTCGGGGTAGACCCGCGCCTGGCTCAGGATCTGCGCGAGCAGCGATCGCTCGACGCGGCCGGCGAGGAGGTCGGCGTAGAGCGAGTAGACGAACGCGTCGGCCTCCGCGTCGTCGCCGAAGCAGGTCTCGCGCGTCTCGGCGGTGCACCCCGATCGCCCCGCGAGCAGCGCCGGCAGCTTGTAGCCGACCTGGTCGCGCAGCGCGCGAAAGCGGCCGCGGAAGAGGTTGCGCAGGTTCGGCTTCAGGATGAACTCGTCGAACTCCACCCCGTCGAGCCGCAGCTTCTGGGTGAGCACCTTCCGCATCTGCTTCGGCGAGCCGGAGATGAAGCACACGCGGGAGCCCTCGCCGCGGCGCAGCTCGCGCAGCAGCGCCGCCGCGCCGGGCCGCGCGCTTGTCGGCCGCGCCCTCGAACGCCGAACGCACGAGGTCGCGCACGCGATCGAAATCCGTCTGGAGGTAGGTCTTGTCGAGGTCCCAGCGGTAGACGCGCCCCGGCGGCCTCGCGCTCGTGGCGGGCTCCCCGGACGAGAGCGGCGCCGCGGCCACCCCGTCGCCCGTCCGCCCCGCCTTGCCTGCGCGCGCGCCGTCGCGCTCCTTGCGGCTCGCCATCCCCTCGCTCTCCCGGTCAGGCCAGTCGCGGCGTGGAGCAGCCCGCTCCGGCGGGCTTGCCGCTCAACGCGCGCCGCCCCTCGAACGCGGCGAGGGCCTGCTGGATCTCCGTCGCGAGGTTCCCCTGCGCCGCCTTCGCGGCCACCTTCACGGCGTTGGCGATCGCGCGCGCCTTCGAGCGGCCGTGCGCCTTGATGAACAGCCGATCGAAGCCGAGCAGCGGCGCGCCGCCGTACTGCTCCCAGTCGGTCAGCTCCTTGAGCCGCGAGATGCCGCCCGAGAGCATCATCAACCCGACGCGCCACACGAGGCGCTCCTTGTACGCGTAGCGCGCCAGGCCGACCACCGTCTCGGAGACGCCCTCGAGCATCTTCAGCACGACGTTGCCGACGAAGCCCGAGGTCACCACCACGTCGGCGGTGCCGCGCGGGATGTCGACGCCCTCGATGTTGCCGACGAAGTTGATCGGCGTGCAGTCCTTGAGCAGGCGGTGCGCCTCGACGATCTCCGGCGGGCCCTTCATCTCCTCGGTGCCGTTGGAGAGCAGCGCCACGCGCGGCCGCGGGTTCTTCGAGACCCGCGACGCGTAGGCGGCGCCCATCAGGGCGAAGGCGACCAGGTCGTCGGCGGTCACCTCGTTGGTGGCGCCCACGTCGAGGATCAGCGAGAACGGGTCGTCCTTCTCGCCGCGCCGCAGCTCGGTCGGGTAGACCGCCGCCAGCGCCGCGCGCCGCACACCCGGGATGCGCGTCCACTCGCGCGAGCAGGCCAGCACGCCCGCGCCCGTGTTGCCCGCCGAGACGAGCGCGTCGGCGCCGCCCTGCGCGACCAGCCGCGCGGCGACGACGATCGAGCAGCCGGGCCGCGCCTCGATCGCCTCGCGTGGCTTCTCGTCCATGCGGATCCAGTCGTCGGCGTGGTGGATCGAGATGCGCTCGGGGTCGTGGCGCAGCGACGAAAGCAGCGCAGTGAGGCGCGCCGAGTCGCCGACCAGCACGGACTGCACGTGCGGCGCCTCGAGCGACACCGAGGCCACGCCTTTCACGATCTCGTCGGGGGCATGGTCGCCGCCGCTCGCATCGACAGCGACGGTGACGTTGGAGTCGGCCATTCGCGACCACCTTAGCAGAACGCGCGCAGGGACGGTACGTGCCGAGCCGTCGCCTCCCCGGTCGCCCCCCGACCGACGGAGGCGCGGTCTACGTGGGCTTGGAGATCTCCTCGATGGCGCGCTTGACCTCGGGCGCGGCGATCGCCGAGGCGATGTCGGCCTGCGCGATCACGCCGATGATCGCGCCGTTCTCGTCGACCACGGGGAGACGCCGGATCTGCTCGCTCCGCATCAGATCGAGGGCGCGCTCGAGGTCGTCATCGGGGCGCACGGTGAACAGCTCGTCGGTCATGCACTCCTCGACGACGCACTCCCTCGGGTTGCGTCCCTGCGCCACCACGGTGAGGCAGATGTCGCGGTCGGTCACCACCCCGATGAGCCGCCGGGTGTCCGCGCTCTCGACCACCGGGATCATCCCGACGTCCTCCTCGTCCATCAGGCGCGCGCACTCGATGACGCTCTCGTCGGCCGTGCAGCAAACCGGGTCGCGGGTCATCGCGCTCTCGACGTTCGCCATGAAATACCTCCGATCCTCGACGGAGCCGACGTGCACGCGGCGCGCCCCGCACCACCCTCGATCCGGCGCTCCGTGGCACACACGCTGCAGCCCTCTCGACGTCGCCGACCGTCGGAGGAGAAGACCACCATGGCTTGCCCGCGCTTCGAGGACCACGCCCTCTGTCACTGCACCGCCGTCGCGGGCTCGGTGGTGCCGAGCGTCCACGAGCGCGAGCGCTGGTGCCTCACCGAGAACTGGGCGCGATGCCCGACGTACCGCGCCCGCGCGCTGCGCGCCTCGCCGCTCCCCGAGGAGGCGTACTACGAGATCTGGCTGCCGGCGCAGGCGCGCCCGTGGCGCACGTCGCCGCCCTCGAGCCCGACCGAGAGCGCGTGATCTGCACAGCGCGGCGCGCGTCGCGACCCGCGCGTGCACACTCCCTCACCGTCGGTGACGGCGCTCAGCGGTCGAGGCGCTGCTGCACAAGCGTCGAGACAGCGGTGAAGCCGTCCTTCCACGAGATCTTCTTGCCCTCGTGGTGGCCGCGCGGCCGGTAGCCGATCGGCAGCTCGACCAGCCGGAAGCCGCGCTTCAACACCTGCGCGGTCATCTCGGGCTCGATCTCGAAGCGCGACGCGCGCAGCTTCAGCGACGGCAGCACGTCCCGGCGGAAGACCTTGTAGCAGGTCTCGATGTCGGTCAGGTGCGCGCCGAAGAGCGCGTTGGTGAGCGCGGCGAGGCCGCGGTTGGCGAGGTAGAAGCTGAGGCTGCCGCGGCGCCCGGCGCCGAGGAAGCGCGAGCCGAAGACGACGTCGGCCGTGCCGTCGAGGATCGGGCGGATCAGGCGCGGGTACTCCTCGGGATCGAGCTCGAGGTCGGCGTCCTGGATCACGACGATGTCGCCGCGCGCGAACGAGAAGCCGATCCGGACCGAGGCGCCCTTGCCGAGGTTCACCGGGCTGTGGTGGACGCGCACGCCCTCGACGTTCTCGAAGGGAGCGAGCGCCTCGCGCGTGCCGTCGGAGGAGCCGTCGTTCACGACGATCAGCTCCTTGTCGAGCTTCACCGCGCGGACCTTCTCGATCAGCGCGGCGACGGTGCTGGCCTCGTTGTAGACGGGGATGACGACGGACAACATCACGGCGGGCGCGTTGTATCCCGCAGCAGCGTACGGGTCAAGCGCGGCGGACGGCGTCCGGCGCGCGCCCTCCGGCCGCCGTGGTCACGGGATCAGGATCTCGCCGAGATCCGCGCTGGCGAGCGGCGGCGGCGGCGGGAGAGGAGGAGGCGGCGGGCCGATCCGCGTCCCCGGCGCAAGCGGCGTCGGCGTCACCTGGAGCGGGGACCCCTTCACCGGCGCCGGCGGCCCGACGATCGGCGCTGCGCTTCGGCCCGACGGCGCGGTCACCTGCGTGAGGCGCCCGGGCAGCGGCGACGCTCCGGTCGGCAGCAGCGGCGGCCCGACCCTGCCCCGCGAGCCGCGCGGCGGCGCCAGCGTCCCCGGCGGCAGGATCCCGGGGCGCGGCGGTGGAGGCGCGGGCCGCCCGATCTCCCAGCGCAGCCGGTAGCGCCCCGGCGGCACGTTCCACTGCACGTTCTCGACGGTGAGGTAGCCCGGGTGGCGCGTCGTCATCGCCCACTGCCCCGTCGGCGACACCACGCCCTCGAGCTTCGGCGGGAGCGGCGGCGCGGCGGGCGCCTTCGGTGCGCTCGGCCGCACGCCCGTCGAAGCGGGCGCCGGCTTATCGTCCTTCACCGCGATCGGCTCGAGGCGCCACCGCTCCACCGCGTCGGGCGGCAGCCCACCCGGCGGCAGCTTGTCGAGGCGCATCCACACGTCCACGCCGGCGCGCCCGTTCTGCCGCAGCGCGACCACGTGCGCAAGGTCTCCGACGGCGACGTCCCGCTTCGTCGCGCGCCGCCGGAGCGCCTCGAGGTACCGATCGGTCGCCGCTTTGTGACCCGCGAGCACCTCGGCGTCGAACCAGCAGGTGCCGAGGTCCTCGCGTCCGGGCGGCGGGTCGATCGGCGCGCCCACGTCGGCGGGCGGCGGCACCTCGGCGAGCGCGTGGACGCACTGCGCGTAGGGGTTGTTGCGCAGCGTCGGCGTCATCGGCGGGTACTTGTGCGAATGGAAGAAGCGCCACGCGGCCGTCATCGGCTGCGGCGTGAAGGCGTACTCGTGCAGCCCCGGCTTCGTCGAGCGGAGGTCGATGAGGAGGTAACCGTCGAAGCGGATCGCGGGGTGGTGGCGCAGGAGATCGAGGAACACCTTGAGATCGGCCGGCGACGGGTCGGCCGACATCAGCACGACCGACTTCGGGTGCTGCTTCTGGAGCGCCGCCACCTGCGACAGCGTCTGGATGTTGAGCGTGTTGCGGTCGGCGTAGTAGGCGAACTCGACCCGGCGCGGCAGGTTCTCGTGGATGATCAGCCAGTCCTCGGGGCCGGTGCGCTTCGCCACCTCGATCGCGAAGAGCTGCTTCGTGTAGTCGGCGTTGTAGCCGGGCAGGCCGTGGGTGCCCATCATCTCGCGGCTCTCGATCAGGTTGGCGTAGGCGTGCGGCGTCTCGACGGCGAAGTAGCCGGCGATGGCAAGCCCGGTCAGCGCCGGCGCGAGCACGCGCGACAGCGACGGCCGCGCACGCAGCGCCCACCGCCCAAGCGCGTGGACGTCCCACACGAGATCGGTCACCGCCAGCGCGAAGAACGACGAGAACCAGAACACGCGGTACAGGTGCACCGACGAGCCCTCGGCGAACAAGAAGATGTAGAGCACGTTGATCTGGAAGAAGATCAGCACCGCATGGTCGCGCAGCCGCGCCCGCCCCGTCGCCGCGCGCGCGATGAACGCCGCCAGCCACGCGAGGCCGATCCCGACGAGGAACTTCCCGTACAGGATGGTGAGCCACTGCTTGTGGCGCTCCACCACCCACGAGAAGGCGGCGTTGTGGCGCTGCTCGAACGAGGAGACGAAGTCGGAGCCGAACTGGTGGGTCCACGTGTAGCCGAGGTGGAAGCCCATCATGACCGCCGCCGTCACCCCGACGGCGAGCGTCCAGCGCAGCCAGGCGCGGAACGGGCGCTCCCGACGCTGGCGCATCGCGATGGCCCAGCCGAACAGGTGCAGCGAGTGGAACACCGCCTGGAAGTAGGCCTCCCACATCAGGAAGCCGCCGAGCGCGGTGAAGGCGCACGCGGCGACGAGCGCGCGGCGATCGCGCGGGTCGCGCATGAAGCGAAGGAAGGCGTCGGCGACGGCGATCGAGCAGGCCATCGCCGGCAGCATCGGATCGGAGAGCACGCTGAACGAGCAGAGGATCGGCAGGCCCACGTAGACCGCCACCGCCAGCAGCGCCGCCTCGCGCGACCACCAGCGACGGGCGAGCACCCACAGCGCCCACAGCGTGAACAGCCCGCCGGCGGCCGCGACCCCGCGCGCCACCCACTCGTGGTTGCCGAAGATCAGCATCGGCAGGTCGAGGACGTGGTGGTAGCCCATCGGGTGATGGAAGTAGTAGCTGGCGACGGGCGGCGTGATGAAGCCGTTCGCCGTCGCCGGGGTGAACAGGTGGAAGCGCAGGGTCATCAGCGCGCGCAGCATGTAGGTCGCGCCGTGATAGCCGTGGTGCCCCCACAGGAAGTAGCCGGCGATGCCGAACGACGAGTAGAGGCAGTAGACGCCGACGACGAGCGCCAGCCCCACCCGAACCGGCCAGCGACGAGGTTCAGTCACGTCGGGCAAGGCAGAAGACCGAGGTGCCGAGGGGGAGCCCGCGGCGCCGCAGGAGCGGCAGCTCGAGGCGGAATGTCCGCTCGAGGAGGCGGTTCGCCAGCGACGGGCGCTCGCTGTACTCGAAGCTCGCGACGGCGCGCGGGAAGAGGCGCTCGGCGATCGTCCCCGCCACCTGCGCCGGCAGCAGCAGCATGTTGAAGTAGCCGCTGTCCTCGACGGTGAAGCCGGCCGCGTCGAGGGTGCGCTCGAGCAGCGGGCGGGTGTAGCGCCGACGGTGGTGCGAGAAGTCGTCGTTCTTCCGCCAGAGCGCGTTGAAGGCGGGCACGAACACCACCGCGCGGCCGCCCGGCTTGAGCACGCGCCGCACCTCGCGCGCGCCGGCGACGTCGTCGTCGAGGTGCTCGAGGACGTCGAGGGCGGCCACCACGTCGAAGGCCTCCTCGCGGAACGGCAGCGACTCGGCGCGGCCGACGGCGCGGTGGGTGTAGGGCCGATCCATCGAGATCCGGAACGACTGCATCGCCGCGTCGAGGCCGACCACGCGGCCGTGGCGCGACAGCGCCAGCGACGAGCCGCCCGTGCCGCAGCCGACGTCGAGGATCAGCGCGCGGTCACGATCGAGCGGCACGCGCGCGAGCACCTGGTCGAGGATGTCGCGGCGGACGCGGTACCACCAGTGCCAGTCCTCGATGGCGCGCTCGAACGGGTGGAACCGGCGGTCCATGCGGGCGCGGAGTGTACACGAAAAGATCCGCCCGGGCAGGCGGCGGGCGGGCCGTTCCCGGCTACGCGAGGTGCTCGCGCCGCCACAGCTCGAACACCATCAGCGACCACAGCCGCTTGCGGTGATCGACCACGCCGCGCCGGTGCTCGTCGAGCAGCGCGCGGATCCCCTCGCGACGGAACAGCCCGGTCGCGGTGAGGCCGGCGCCGTCGAGGAGCAGCTCCTCGGCGAGCGGCCGCAGCGGCCCGCGCAGCCACTCGCCGACCGGCATGCCGAAGCCCTTCTTCGGCCGGTAGAGGATCTTGCGCGGCAGGCGCGTCGCCATCGCGCTCTTCAGCACGCTCTTGCCCTCCAGCCCGTCGAGCTTCATCGCCAGAGGCAGGCGCGCGACGTACTCGGCGAGGCGCGTGTCGAGCAGCGGCGCGCGCACCTCGAGGGAGTTCGCCATCGACGCGCGGTCCACCTTGCAGAGGATCTGGTGGCAGAGGTAGAGGCCGACGTCCTGGTAGAGCACCTTCTCGAGGTGCGTCGCGCCCGGCGCGTCGCGGTAGGCCTCCTCGACGGGGCGGACCAGCGCCTCGGGATCGGGCAGCGGCTCGGCGAGCACGTCGCCGAGACGGTCGGGCGCGAAGGCGCCGAGCCAGACGTAGTTGCGCACCGCGAGCGGGTAGCGCAGCCCCTCGAGCGTCTTCTTCAGCTTGAAGTCGAGGGACATGTTGCGGTGCGAGACCGGGAGCTTCGCGGCGGCGCGCTCGGCGAGCGCGAGCAGCGGGCGCGGCACGAGCCGCGTCGCCTCGGCCAGGCGGTGGGCGACGTACATCGGGTAGCCGGCGAACAGCTCGTCGCCGCCGTCGCCGCCGAGCGCCACCGTGACGTGGCGGCGCGCCAGCCGCGAGAGCAGGTAGGTCGGCACGATCGAGCCGTCGGCCATCGGCTCGTCGAGGATCGCGCCCAGCCGCGGCACGATCTCCAGCATCGCCTGCGGCGCGAGCCGCTCCTCGACGTGCTCCGTCGCGAAGTGGCGCGCGACGGTGCGCGCGTAGCCGGTCTCGTCGAAGGAGCGCTCGGAAAAGCCGATGGAGAAGGTGCGGATGGGGCGCGCGCCGAGCGCGGCGGCGGAGGCCACCACCGACGAGGAGTCGATGCCGCCCGAGAGGAACACGCCGAGCGGCACGTCGGACATCAGGCGACGCTTCACCGCCGCGTCGAGGAGCTCGCGGATCGTCTCCTCGGCCTCGGCGCGGGAGGGAGGCCGCGCCGCCCCGCGCACCTCGAGCGACCAGTAGCGGCGGCGCTCCACCCGCCCGTCGGCCCCGACGGTGAGCGTGCTCGCCGGAGGCAGCTTCTCGATGCCGCCGATGATCGTCTTCGGCGCGGGCACGAACTCGAGCGCCAGGTAGCGCGCGAGCGCCTCGCGATCGATCGCGCGCGGCGCCGCCGGGTGGCGCAAGAGCGCCGTGAGCGTCGAGGCGAAGACGAACCGCCGGCCGGCGACGAACCAGGCGAGCGGCTTCTTGCCGAAGCGATCGCGCCCCAGGAACATCCGCCGCCGGCGGCGGTCCCACACCGCGAAGGCGAACATCCCGTCGAGGCGCTCGACGACGGACTCGCCCCACTGGCGGTAGCCGTGGACGATCACCTCGCTGTCGGAGCGCGTGCGGAAGCGGTGGCCGGCGGCGGAAAGCTCGGCGCGCAGGTCGAGGTGGTTGTAGATCTCGCCGTTGCAGAGCGCCGCGATCTCGCCGTCGTCGGTGGTCAGCGGCTGATGGCCGCCCTGAAGGTCGATGATCGAGAGCCGGCGGTGGCCGAGGCCGGCCGGGCCGTCGAGGTGCACGCCCTCGTCGTCGGGGCCGCGCAGCGCCATCGCGCCGTTCATGGCGCGCACCTCGTCCTCGCACGCCGGCCCGCCGTCGAGGTCGAAGACCCCGCAGATGCCGCACATGGCTAGCTTCGAACCGCGGTCAGCCTGACGGGCGCCTGCGCCGCGCCGGCGCGATAGATCTCGCGCACGACGAACGTCGGGCTGTGCGCCGCCTCGTGGTAGGTGCGCATGAGGAGCTCGGCGAGCAGGCCGGTGAGGATCGAGAGCCCGCCGAAGAGAAAGAACATCACGCACAGCACCGGCAGCGGCGTCTGCACGAAGGACTTGCCGCCCCATACCTTGAAGTAGACGGCGGCGAAGAAGGCGAGGAAGGCCATCGCGATCGAGGCGAGCCCGAACTTGCCGAAGAGATGGATCGGCTTGGTGCCGTAGCTCCAGAGGAAGCGCACCACCATCAGATCGAGGAGCACGTTCGGAACGCGCCCGAGGCCGTACTTCGTCGCGCCGCGACGGCGCGGGTGGTGGCGCACCGGGATCTCGGTGACCCGCGCGCCGTGCCACGCGGCGTAGATCGGGATGAAGCGGTGCATCTCGCCGTAGAGATGGACTCCCTGCATCGCGTCGCGACGGTAGGCCTTGAGGGTGCAGCCGTAGTCGTGCAGGCGCACGCCGCTGATCCGGGAGATGAGGCGGTTGGCGATCTGCGACGGGATCTTGCGCGTCACCGCCTTGTCCTGGCGGTCCTTGCGCCAGCCCGAGACGACGTCGTAACCCTCGTCGAGCTTGGCGAGCAGGAGCGGGATGTCGGCCGGGTCGTTCTGCATGTCGGCGTCGAGGGGAATCACCACCTCGCCGGCGGCGTCGGCGAAGCCGGCGGCCATCGCCGCGGTCTGGCCGAAGTTGCGCGAGAGGCGGATGACGCGCAGGAAGGGGCGCGCCTCCGTGGCCTCGCGGAGCAGCGCCGGCGACTGGTCGCGGCTGCCGTCGTCGACCAGGATCACCTCGACCTGGTGCCCGCGCCCGGTCAGCTCGGAGTGCGCCGAATCGAGCGCCGGGAGGAGCAGGGGGATCGATTCCTCCTCGTTGTAGCAGGGGATGACCAGGCTCAACAGCACGGCGCGGAAGGCTCCTCCGCCTTGGATCCAAAGTCAAGGCGCACCGACGGTGCGTGCGGGCTGCCGGAGGCCGGTCCAGCACTTGCTGTGCTCGCCGGCCATGACCGCCGCCGCCCGGAAGACCGCCCGCCCAGCCGGTGCCGGAGTCAACGGCGTGACGCGGTCGCCACGGGCGCGACGGGGCGCCCGCACGGGAGGAGAACGACGATGCCCTTCGCCTTGAAGACCGGCGCCATGTGCGCCACGGACGGTTCCCCGGGCGCCCCCGAGCCGTTCGCGATTGCCGCCCGGACGCCCGAGCGGCCGGCCACCGCGACCGTCGAGCACCTTGACCTCGTGATGCGCGCCACCCGCGCCCAGTTCGTCGCCGCCTGCCCGTTCCCATTCCTCGTCGGCGGCGCGGCGATGGTGCCCCCCGCCGGACCGCGCTCCACGTCGGTCCTCGCCCAGCTGCCGCCGAAGCGCCCGACGCCGCCTGGCCGCGCCGTGCCGCGGCTGTTCGCCGTGCGCAAGGTCCAGGAGGCCTTCCCCTCGATGATCACCGTCGGGCGGACGAACAACCACGACATCGTGCTCGCCGACGTGGCCATCTCGAAGTTCCACGCTTACTTCCGCACCCGCGACGGGCGGCTCGAGGTCGCCGACGCCGGCTCGCGAAACGGCACCTGGGTCGGGCTGCGACGCCTCGACCCGAAGGGCACCGGCCTGGCTCTGACGTCGGGCGACGTGATCCGCTTCGGCCCGATCGAGTTCGCCTTCCTCGACGCAGGCGCCTGCTGGGACCGCCTGCGGGTCCGCCCGGACCGGTGAGCTACGCCCGCTCCGCGACCATCAGCAACTGCGGTCCCCCCACCGGCAGGTTCAGGTAGAACAGCCCCGTCAACGCGCTTCCGACCGCGCGCTTCGGCCAGCTCCAGGCCCCCGCGCCGAAGCCCGCCATCGTCGAGCGCGGGCTGAGGTTCGCCGCGCGCTTGAACAGCGTCATCCACGGGAAGCCCCACGCCTCGGCGTGCTTCACGCGAAGGCCGTGCGACTCGATCGCCCGGCGCAGCGAGAGCATCCGGTAGTGGCGGAGGTGGCCGAAGCCAACCTCGAGCGGCATCACCGGTCCCGTCGGCACCGTCAGGATCAGCCAGCGCCCGGTCATGGCCGCGAGGTGGCGCAGCGCCGCGTGGTCGTCGTCCACGTGCTCGAGCACCTCGCTGCAGACCACCGCGTCGAACCGCTCGTCGAGGGTGGCGCGGGCGAGGTCGAGCTGCTCGAATCGCCCCCAGGGCAGCCGCGTGCGGTTCTCCGCCACCGTCTCGACGGCGTAGTCGGCGCCGACCAGCTGCGCCTCCGGGAGCCGCGCGCGCAGCGCCGCCAGCATGTGCCCAGCGCCGCACCCCGCGTCGAGGATCGAGCGAGGCTGTAGCCGCTCGATCCAATCGCCGACGAGCCGCCGCCGGTGCACGCCCGAGGGGTAGAAGCGGACCATGTCGGTCCACAGCTTCCACCCCTCGTCGTAATCGACCACGCCGCGGTCGTCGCGCGGCGTCTCGACGCTGCCGGTCACGCCGACCTCGGCCGCGTCGTGCCGTTCGCCTTGCGCGTCGCCTCGCGCGCCACCACCCGCACGCGCGCGTCCGCATGCCACGAGTTCCCGTTGTGGCGCCGCAGCGCGACCTCGCCGAGCCGCGGGTCCTCGAACCAGGCCTCGACCTCACCACGCTTGAGGTAGTGCGCCACCGGCGTCACGAGCTGGTCGAAGACGATCGAGTGGATCTCGCGCACCGGGAGCTGCGCCACGTAGGTGAGGTAGTCGCGATAGAACAGCCGCTCGTGGAGGGCGCGCCCGAGGCCCCCGCCGTCGGCGAGCGGCCGGTAGACCGCCTTCGCCGCCGCCGCGACGAGCCACCCGAGCGGCCGCGCCAGCTCGTAGAGCGCGCGCCGCGGCATCCGCGAGGTGAGCCCGTTCCGCACGGGATCGACCAGGTCCACGATCCACTCGTTGCCCTCGTAGCCGTAGACCCACACCGCGATCCGCCCACCCTCCTTCAGCTTGTCCACCAGCGCGCGGAAGCCCACCGCCGGGTCGGGCATGTGATGCAGCACTCCGACGGAGAACGCGAGGTCGGCGCACCGCTTGAGCGGGAGGTGCGCGATGTCGCCCTGGATCACGTGCACCGCCTCGACGCCGCGGGTGTTGCGGAAGGCCGCCTCGACCGCCGAGCCGAGGTCCACCGCGAACACCTCCTTGGCGCCGAACTCCGCCGCCAGCCGCGAGTGGCGCCCCTTGCCGCAGCCGCCCTCGAGCACCAGCCGGCCCGCGAACTCCTCGGGTCCCACCGGCGCGATCCAATCGAGGAACTGCTGCCGGTATTCCGGGCGGATCTCGTCGAAGCGGTTCCACTCCCATCCGAAGCTGTCGGCCACCTCGGCGTCGAGCGAGGCCAGCCCGGCCGGCAGCAGCCGCGGCACGCCGCGCTCGACCGCGAACCGCCGTCCGCAACCGGCGCACGAGAGCGCGCCGGAGATGATCTCATCGCCCTGCCGCTCCCCCGCCTCGACGAGCGACAGATCGCCCGCGCAATCGGGACACGCGAGATACTCCACCAGACGGGGCTTCATCGGCTCTCCTCAAAAGGCGATAACGCTAGTCGAAAAGGCCGCCACCGACAAGACGCCGCGCCCTTGAACGGTCCTTGAACGCCCCGCACGGGCCGACTACAGTTCGCCGCCGTGAACACCGTGGATTCGGCGTCGGCGCCGCCTGCCCCGCCGAAGGTCGGCGCCTCCCGCGAGGCCCAAAGTCGCCGCCCCGGCGCGCGCCTCCTCGCCCTCGTGCGACGCGAACCCGCGCTGACCGCGGTCCTCGCGGCGCTCTACGTCGCCGCGCTGGTGCCGATCTGGTGGCCGCGCTTCCTGCCGCTGCTCGACCAGCCGAATCACCTCGCCCACATCGCGATCTGGCGCCGCCTCGCCGACCCCTCGTGGCATTACTCGGACTTCTACCGATCGAGCCCCCTGCCCGTCCCCTATTGGGGATATTACTTCCCCTGTTATCTGCTCGCGCACATCCTGCCCGTCGAGGCGGCCGCGAAGCTCTATCTCTCGATCTACGCCGCCGCCCTCCCCGCGTCGGTGATCGCGCTCGGGCGCCGCTTCGGCCGCAGCCCATGGCTCGGCGTGCTGGCCTTTCCCCTGGTCTTCAATTACAGCTTCGGATACGGCTTCATCTCCTATTGTGTCGCGCTGCCGACCGCGCTGTTCGCGCTCGCGCTCCTCGACAAATACCTCGCCGAGGGCGGCCTTTTGCGCCTCGCCGGGGTGGTGGCGCTCACCGTCGCCACCTTCTTCGGGCACGTCCTGCCGTGGTTGCTGCTGGGCGTCTCTTGCCTCCCGGTGCTCCTGGCCCATTGGCGGCAATGGCGGCGCGTCCTCCTCGCCGCGGCGGCGCTTCTTTCCACCGCCGTCGGGGCGCTCTTCGACCTGCGCCTCGCCAGCGCGGAGAAGGCGCTCGTCGGGTCCACGGCATTCCACCTCTCCGACTGGCGCTTCCAGCGCGCCTACGACGCGATGGACCTCGCGCCGCACCGCCTCCTCACCGCCTGGCCCGGCGACGGCGACGAGCTGTGCCTCCTGGGACTCGTGCTCTCCTTCGTCCTCCTCGCGGCGACCGCCGCTCGCGCCGCGACCGAACAAGGAGGGAAGCGCACGCTGCGCGACTGGATCCCCGAGCTGTGCTTCCTGATCGCGGCCTTCGCCTACCTCGAGGCCCCGTACAAGACCTACAAACCCCTCGACTGGTGGAACATCAATCCGCGCATCGCGACGATGGCCGCGCTGTTCGGCGCCCTCCTCGTGCGCGGTCCAATCGGCGGCCGGCGCCGCCTCCTCCTCGTGCCTGCCGTGATCGCCGCCGTCGCCTATCCTCTCCTCCTCAATCGCCAGTTCGTCGATTTCAACGGCCGCGCGGCGGGAATGGCCCGTTTGATGGAGAAGGTGCCCCGCGGCTCCTCGACGCTGACCCTGCTCCTCGGGGACAACTCCGATCCCGCGCTCGATCCGGAGGTGGTGCCGTTCACGCAGTTCCACTCCTATCCCCAGCTCCTCGCCGGCGGCTACGATCCCTATCAATTCAAGCTGCACTTCCCGTTCAAGGAGACGAAGGCCCTGCCCGCGCCCGGCTGGACGCGCTTCGGCGAATTCAATCAGGCCGCCCACGGCTCCTTCTACGATTTCGTCCTCACCCGCAACGAGCCGCGCGACTTCCAGCTCTTCGGCGCGTACGCCAATCGCGTCAAGCTGGTCGGCCACGATGGCGCGTGGCGCCTCTATGCGACGAAGGACATCCGATGACCGCGCTGCGCGATATCCGGGATTGGGCGCGCCGCGATCCCCTGATGGCGGCGCTGTTCGCGCTCGTCGCCGCGGCCTCGGTCACGCCGGTGTTCGCCGGGCGCTACCTGCCGCTCCTCGACGCGCCGAATCACCTGCAGGTCACCTTCGTCTGGCGCCACCTCCACGACCCCGCGTACGGCTTCGACCGCTATTACGCCAGGAACCTCGCGCCGCTCCCGTACTGGGCGCAATACGCGCTCGAATACGTGCTCTCGATCCCGCTCGGCATCGAGCTGGCGCAAAAGCTCTTCCTGAGCGCGGCGATCCTCGGATTGCCGCTCTCGGTCGCCCTGTACGCCCGCCGCACCGGGCGCGATCCGCGCCTCGCGCTGTTCGCCTTTCCACTGGCCTGGAACGTCAACCTGGCCAATGGCTTTTTGTCCTATGTCGCCGGCCTCCCGGTGTTGTTCCTGGCGCTCGCGGCGCTCGACAAGCACGCCGAGCGCCCGTCGGTGAAGTGGGGCGCGATCGCCGCGCTG
>JAJXSP010000101.1 GCA_021784515.1 Myxococcales bacterium
GTCGCGCGCCACGCAGAGCAGGCCCACGGTGCGCGCCTCGAGGTCGATCACCGGCGCGCACCCCACCGACAGCGCGCGCCCGTACGCGGGCGCCTCGCACACGGACATCCTCCCGCGCCGCGCCTCCTCGAGCGCCGGCTCGGGCGCCGGGAAGCCGCGCTCGCGCTCCCCGCCCGGGGCGACGAACGACGACGCGCTCGGCGTCTCGCCGAGGTAGACGACGATGTCGGTGGCGAGCTGCGCCTTCAGGCTGTCGGCGAACTCGGCGTCGAGCGGCGCGGTCACCACCACCGCGCCGCGCAGGTGGAAGGCGTCGTCGAGCACCGGGGCCACCGCGCGCACCACCAGCAGGCCGCCCGCGCGCTCGATCGTCACGCGGCGCTCGTAGGAGAGCGCGCGCCGGATGGGCGCCGCGCCGTCGGGGAGCAGCAGCGACGGCGGCTGCGCCACCGCTCCCACCACGCGCCGCGCGAGCACGCGCCCGTCGGCGCCCGCCACCTCCACCACGCCGTCGGGGAGCTGGTCCTCGACGCGCCCGAACAGCTCGTCGAGCGCCGCCCGCTTCCCGCCCGCGGCGAGCACGTGGCCGAGCTCGCCCCGCTCGGCGAAGCGGCTCGCCTGCTCGAACACGTCGCGGACGTGCGCGAGCAGCAGGTTGAAGGCGACGCGCAGGGTGCGGTCGGTCTGCGCCTGCTGCCCCGACTCGAGGCCCGCCGTCACCAGCCGCACCGCGACGGTGGTGACCAGCCCCAGCGGCACCACGGCGGCGATCGACAGCACGATCGCCAGCCGCCAGCGCAGCCGCAGGTTCTCCATGAACGCGATCGGCATCAGCGCCGCTCCAGCGCCACCGGCTGGAAGTGGAGCAGCGCCGTCGGCTCGAGGACGAGGTGCGCCACGTCCGCCCGCCGCGCCACCACCAGCTCGGCGTGCGCGAGCGGCACCCACGGCGCGCGGTCGTCGATGATCTTCTGGGCGTCGGCGTAGTAGGCGAGCCGGTGCGCGCGGTCCTGCGACTCCTGCGCCCAGCGGAGCAGCCCGTGCAGCCGCACGTCGCGGAAGAAGGAGAGGTTCTTCGCCGTGCCCAGCTCGGCGTTGTCGCTGTCGAGGAGCCCGTACAGGAAGTTGTCGGGGTCGCCGTTGTCGCCGCTCCACCCGAGCAGGCAGAGGTCGTGCTGGTTGTCCTGCACCGCGCGCAGGTGCTCCTCGAGCGGGTTCTCCACCACCTCCACGCGCATTCCGACGTCGGCGAGGTTGCGCGCGATCATCCGTGCCGCCCGCTCCGGCGACGGCAGGTAGGGACGCGAGGCGGTCATCACGTACAGCTTCAGCGGGCGGTCCGGACGATAGCCCGCCTCGTCGAGGAGGCGGCGGGCGCGCGCCGGATCGTAGGCGTAGCCGGGCAGGTCCACGTGGCCCCACGCCGACGGCGCGAGGGGGCCCGTCGCCGGCAGCGCGGTGCCCTGGTAGACCAGCTTCACGATCGCCGCCTTGTCCACCGCGTGATTCACCGCGCGACGCACCCGCTCGTCGTCGAACGGCGGGTGTAGCGTGTTCATCGCCAGATAGCCCACGTTGTTGCCGGCGACGCGGTCCACCTTCAGCTCGGGGTCGAGCGCGGCGAACTGCGTGTCCGCCGGATCGAGCCGCTCGGCGACGTCGATGGCGCCGCCCTCGAGCGCGGTCAGCCGCTGCCGCGAGTCGCGGACGACGGTGAACACGAGGTGCCGCAGCGTCGGCGCGCCGCCCCAGTACTGCGGGTTGGCGGCGAGCGTGATGCGCTCGCCGCGCGACCACTCGACGAACCGGAACGGCCCGGTGCCGACGGGGTGGAACGGGTAGTCGGCGCCCCAGCGCTTGACCGCCGTCGGCGACACCATGCCGACCGAGAACATCGCCAGGTTGGCGAGGAAGGGGGCGTAGGCGCGCTCGATGGTGACGCGCACGGTGTGATCGTCCACGCGCTCGACCTGCTCGACGTTGCGCAGCATCGGCTCCGACGGGAACGGCGAGCCGGCGTGGAAGGGGTGGCGCGGGTCGCGCTGGCGGTCGAGGTTGAACACCACGGCGTCGGCGTCGAAGGGCGTGCCGTCGTGGAAGCGCACGCCATGGCGGAGGTGGAAGAGCCACACCGTGCCGTCGTGGCTCACCTCCCACGACGAGGCGAGGGCCGGGACGATCTCGGTGCCGCCTGGCGCGTAGCGGACGAGGTGGTCGTAGATCTGCTCGCACACCTCGGCGCTCTCGCTGTCGGAGATGCGGCCGGGGTCGAGGCCGAGCGCGTCCACCGGGCGGCCGACGACAAGCTGGGGGCCGGGATCGGGAGCGTTCGCGGCGCAGCCCGGGCCCAGGCAGGCCACGAGGAGCGGTATGAGCGGGAGCCGGCTCACCGACGGCGGAGGTTACGCCCCGGGCGGACCCGTGTCGAACCGCAGGGCGTGCGGATTGGGCGTGCGGATTGGGGACGGTGTTGACTTTCCTGCCGCTCTCTTCGGGCTGCAATTTTTCAACGAGGGGAGAAGTGTAAAAACAGCAACACCGTCCCCATCCCTTGCCCCATCCCCATCCCCCCGGCCCATCGCGCTCGATTCTACTTCAGCACGATCTCCGCGGCCTCCGCCTCGGCCGCGTCCACCGCGTTGGCGTAGCGCGCGAACTCCTCGTAGCGCTCGGGCGACACGCGGCCGGCCGGCATGTCGAAGCCGGCGCGCAGCGCGACCGCGTCGCCGGCGGCGGTGGCGCGTTGCGAGAAGTGGCCCCACGCGGCGTCGCCCGTCTCGACGGTCGTGGGGCGCTCGAGCCGGGCGCCGGCGGGCAGCTTGATCGTCGCCTCGAGCGAGGTCGGCGCGACGAAGGCGAGCTGCAGCGCCGTCGAGCGCCTTGCGACGCCGACCAGCCGCCGCCCGAGCAGCGCCGGGTACGGCGCCGGCAGGATCAGCCGCCGCCCCTCGGCGCGCGCGAGCTGCGGCGCGTGGAAGCTGTACTCGACGACGAACGGCTGATCGTCGTCGTCGCGCGGACCGAACTGCAGCTTGTCGAGCGAGGCGCCGGGGAAGTAGAAGCCGAGCGTCCGCTGCTCGAACTCGGCGCGCACGCGGTCCTCCGGCAGGCGGTCGAGCGCCTCGCGCCACTCGAGCGCCGGCCCGCCGCGCAGCTCCTCGCGCACCTTCACGTCGGCGTCGCCGTCCTCGGAGAGCTTCGCCTCCACGGTCACGCGGCGGCGGTCGCCGTTGTCCGTCGGGATGCGCGCCGTCTTCGCCTCGCCCGAGCCGCCGAGCACGAGCGCGGGCACGCCGCGCAGGAGCGGCGAGAGGAAGCCGGGCGGCGCGTGGCGGAAGCGCGGGTCCACGACGCGATCGGGCTTCGCGCCGACGGCGACGAGCGGCTCCTCGAAGCCCTCCAGGTCGGGCAGCGGCCCATCGAGCGCCGCCGCCGTCTCGGGCCGCGCCAGCCAGATCTCCGACGGGACACCCGCCGCGGCGAGCAGCGCGCGCTCCAGCACCGCGCGGCTGCCTTCGCCGCGCGAGAGGATCGACGTCGCCGACTCCTCGAGGCCGCCGCCCTGCCGGATGTTGCGGCGCACCCACAGATCGATCGCCTCGGGCGTCTTGAGCTTCGCGGCGAGCGCGCGCACCTCGTCGTTCGCGCGCAGCGTGCCGAAGAACTGGTCGCCGAGGAAGTCGCGCCAGCGGGCGGTGGTGATGCCGGAGGCGGCGCGTACCGACGGCACGTACTCCGAAAACGGGGTCTGCAGCGGCTCGCCCTGGAGCTGCGTCTTCTGGTGATCGGAGAAGGTGCGCACCGCGAGGTCGCCGCGGCGCTCGAGGCTCTCCGTCGGCGCGGCGCCCCGGCGATCGAGCTGGAGCGCCATCGCGGCGGGCGTGACCAGGACATATTCCGTCCGATCGAGCGGCGCGTCGAAGGACTGGAAGTAGAACCGCTCGCCGAGGAAGCCACCGGGGAAGGCGGCCGGCGAGGCGGAGGGCTCGACGTACTCGAACTCGACGTAGTCGCCGGGCTGGAGGTCGGGGACCGACACCGACTGCTTCTCGGCGATCTCCTCGGGCTCGCGCGTCGAGCCGTCGGCCTTCACCGTGCGCAAGAGCAGCACGTCGGCGCCCTCGGGGATCGACACCTCGCCCCACTTGTCGATGCCGTCCTTGTTCTGCACGCGCACGATGTTGTGGGTGAGCGTGAGGCGCGCGCCGTTGTCGAAGACGCGCGTCACGGTGCGGTCGAGGACGATCACCGCGGGCGCCTCGTAGGCGTGGCCCGCCTTCTCGAAGGCCGCGATCACCTCGCGCCCGTCGACGCGGTAGGGCTCGATCGGGCTGCGCTCGCCGAGCGCGAGGAGCGCGCGGTGCAGCTCCATCGCCTCGGGCGAGAGCGCGAGGCCGTCGGTGATCACGCGGGTCGCCCCGGGGGCGTCTCCGGCGGCGACGAGCGCGTCGGCCAGCTTCACGCGGTAGTTCGCCACGCGGGGGCGGTCGGCGATGAGGGCGCGCAGGGTGGCGATGGCGCCGGGCGCGTCGCCGCCGGCGAGGAGCGACTCGGCGAGGCTCGAGCGCCAGTTGTCGCGCCACGGCTCGAGCGCGAGCAGCCGGCGGTACTCGGCCGCCGCGCCCTTCGGGTCGTCGCTGTCGCGGAGCAGCTCGGCCAGCTCCTCGGCGGTCGGCTGGCATCGCACCAGCTCGCCGGCGAGGCGGCGCGCGCGGGCGACGTCGTGGCGATCGCGGGCGATCGCCACCTGCGCCTCGATCGGCAGGCAGGCCTCGGGGTTTTCGCGCCGCGCGTCGTCGAGCGCGCGCTCCGACTCGAAGTGGAAGCCGCGCGCGCGGAGCGCCTGGTAGCGCGCGAAGTCCACGCGCCAGCCGCTGGCGCCGGCGAGCCGCTCGAGCGCCTTCTCGGCGTGGTCATCCTGGAGGTCCATCTGCGCCAGGTTGGCGCGCGCGCGCACCGCCTTCGGATCCAGCTCGACGAGCCGCTCGAGCAGGCGGCGGGCGCGATCGCGGGCGAAGCGCGCCGGCCGCGTCGGGTCCTCGGCGGCGAGCTGGGCCGCGACGGCGAGGCCGGGGACGAACTTCGGCGCGGCGGCGGCGACCACCTCCGCCGCGGCGCTGCCCGCGTCCGCGTCGCCGTCGCGCAGGGCGCGGTAGGAGAGCAGCCACGCGCGCAGCGGCGCGAACCCTCCCGCGGGCGCCGGATCGACGTGGGCGACGCCCGCCGACGGCGCCGGAGCGAGCGCGCCCGACGGCCGCTCTCCGGTCGTCTGGAAGGGCGCCCCGTCGTCGCCGACGATGGAGACGGCGGCGTCGGTGCGGGTGTGCGGCACGGCGAGCGCCAGCAGCACCTCGTGCCAGCCCGCGCCGAGCGCCACGTCGATCGCCTGCCGCCGGGGCGGATAGCGATCGGCCACGTCGGTGCGCCACACCGGCGCGCCGTCGACGAACAGCCGCCACGGCTGGTCGGTCTCGACGGTGATGGTCGCCGTCATGGCGCGCGGGACGGAGACGAACTGGTGCGCGTGCATCACCGCCGAGCGCCCGTCGGGCGGCTGGAGCGCGAACACGCACGCGCGGGTCGGCGCGGCGCGGCCAGACAGCGGCTCGGCGCTCTCGGGGGAGAGCGGCCGCGAGAGGTCGAGGCGCGAGAGCGTCCCGAACGGGCCGGTGGCGCGCCAGGCGGCCGGGCAGCCGCGCGCGCCGTCGAGCTTCGCCCCCTGCTCCTCGTCGCCGAGCTTGCGCACGAGCGCCGCCCGCGCGGCCAGCAGCCGCGAGGGAGCGGCGCGCCCGACGAGCCGGTGCGGATCGATCTTCGCCAGCCGCTCGGCCAGGGCGCGTTCGCCCGGCGCCTCGCCGACCATCCATTCGAGCGCAACGGTCGCCAGCTCCTCGCAGGGGCCGGTCCACGGGTCCTTCGGGTCGGCGCGCTCGAGGAGCGTGGCCCACAGGTCGCGCGCCTCGTCGATCCGCCCGGCGGTGTGGGCGAGCGCGGCGCGCCCGATCAGGACGCGCGGGTCGGCGGGCAGGAGCTTCGCGGCGCGCCCGAACTCGTCGGAGGCGCGCGCGGCGTCGCCGGCGAGGTAGTCGCTCCAGGCGAGATCGCGCCAGAGGTCGCCGCGAGTGGGAGCACGCTTGACCTGCGCATCGAGGGCGCCGCGATCGGCGGGAGCGGACGGCGGCGGAGTAAAGCCCGCGCAGCCGGTCAGGGCCGCGAGCGCGACGGCGAGTCCACGGAACCTATTCATGGGTGAGCACCAGCTCCTGACCCATCGCGGCGTCCACGTCGAGACAGAACTTCCGGAACGCCGCGTAGTCGGCCCGCCCGATCCGGTGGCGGTTCATCTTCAGCGCCGTGCTCACCTCCACCTCCTGCCCCTTTCTCCCGACGCTGACGGCGAACGAGCCGAACGGCGTCTCGATGTGCCGCGTCTCGGGGAGGCGCCGCGGCGCCCAGCCCTTCGGCAACGCGATCGCCACGTGGTCCTCCTGAATCCACGGGTAGCCAATCACCAGATCGTTGGTCCGCTCGGAGAGGCGCGCGTAGGAGCGCAAGAGCTCCCCCTCGCGCCCCACCGCCGGCATCGCCAGGTCGCTCCCCGTCGAGCGCGCCCACGCCGGCGCCTCGAGGTGCGCCGACAGCTCGACCGGGCGTTCGAGGTCGTCGATGGTCGGGAAGTCCACCTTCGTCACGCGGGCGCCGGGGTGCGCGCCGTTCTCCGCCTTCTCGAAGCGCTCCAGCCGCTCGCCGGCCGTCTGGTAGTGCGAGCGCCACTCGGAGGCGGCCTGGCCGGCCACCGTCATCCGCAGGTCCACCTTCGCGGCGCCCGTCGGCGCGAGCGCCACGCGCAGGTCGCGCGTGACGTGGTTGTTCTCGGCGGCGAGCACCGGCGTGCGGGTGAGCCGCCCCTTGCCCCCGACGCGCGGATCGCTCACCAGCAGCACCGGGATGTCCTGGTCCTGGGCCGGCAGCTCGTCCGATCCCGAGAACTCCGCCGTCCCGTCGAGGAAGAGGTCGTACTTCGGCACGTAGACGATCGCGTGGTCGAACGGCGCCAGCGACGCCGGGTAGGCGTCGAGGTCGCCCCCGCGCCGCGTGCGCGCCAGCACCAGCGTCGCGTCGACGTGGATCTCCCGCAGCATCGTCACCAGCAGCGACGCCTTGTCCTTGCAGTCGCCGAACTTGCGCGCGTAGATCTGCGACACCTTGTACGGCTTGTAGCCGTGGATCCCGAACTCGAGGCCCACGTACCGCGTGTGCTTCACCACGTGGTCGTAGATGGCGCGGATCTTCTGGCGCTCGTCGGTGATGCCGGCGACCGCCTCCTTCGCCGCGGCGCGGATCGCGTCGTCGGCGACCAGCTGCTCGCGCACCAGGCCGGTGTACCAGGCGGCCACGTCCTCCCATGACTTGTAGGTCGAGACGTGGATGTAGGCGGCGACCTCGGTGAAGCCGGGCATGCCCGGCTCGCTCTCGATCTTCGGCACCGCGGTGGCGTGGAAGGAGTAGACGATGTCGTCGCCCTGCTCGTGCTTGTCGACGGCGAGCGTGGCTAGGCGGGGCTGGTTGAAATAGAGCGGGCGCGCCTTCGGGGCGATCAGGACGTAGTCGCTCTCGAGGCGCGGCACGTCCTCCTGCAGGACGTGGACGTCGCCGAAGTAGTCGGCGAGCAGGTTGCGCCGCCCGACGTCGGACACGGTGTACTCGACGTCCACCACGTCGCCCGGCTCGAGGTGCGGGAACTCGAGCAGCTCCGCCCGCACGTCGTAGTAGAGGCCGTACCAGGGCTCGGAGACGTCGCGGTCGGCCTGCGTCGCCGCCTCGACGATCTCGCCGTTCTTCTTGTACACGCGCGCCGCGCGCACCTCGATCGACTGCGTGTCCGGGGTGTAGCGGATGTCGGTGGCGCCGTTGTCGCGCGCGCCCCGGTCGTCGAGGATCTCGACGACGCGCTGGGTGAAGGTCTCGGAGAGGCCGTTCGGGTGGACGCGGATCGCGGTGCGGTCGAGCAGCACCCGGGCGGAGTCCTTCCCGGTGACCGGCACCTTCGCCGCGCGCGCGATCACCGCCGGCACCGCCTCGGTGTAGCGGCGCGCCAGGTCGTCCGCCGCGGCCGGCTTCCCGCCGCGCGTCTCGACCTCGCGCACGTAGGCGCGCAGCTCCGGGTTCTGCGGGCGCAGCTCGAGCGCGCGCCGGAACTCGGCGAGCGCCTCGACGTCGCGGCCGAGCCGGTGCAGCAGGCGGCCGTCCTTCTCCAGCAGGCGCGGTTCGTCGGGCAGCTCCGCGAGCGCCTTGTGCAGCACCGCGTGCGCCTCGTCGGTGCGGCCGACGCCGTCGAGGAGGTCGGCGCGATCGACCTGGGTGCCGAAGAGGTCGGGCCGCGCCTGGGCCATCTGGTCGAGGAGCTTGAGCGCGCCGTCGAGGTCGCCGCGCGAGCGCGCCAGCGAGAACAGCTCGCGCAGCACGCCGAGATCGTCGACGGTGGCGGCATGCAGCAGGCCGTAGCGGCGCTCGGCCTCGTCGTGGTAGCCGCGACGATCGGCGAGGTTGGCGGCGGCCTTCACCACCGCCAGCGACGGGTGGCGCTTCTCGACGTCCGCGAGCATCGCCACGCCGCGCGCGGGCAGCCCGCGGTCGCCGCACAGCTCGGCGAGCTTCACCGTGGCGGGGAAGAAGTCGGGATCGGCCTCGAGCGCGCGGCGCCACAGCTCCTCGGCGCGGCGGTCGCGGTGCACGCGCAGGTAGGCGTCGCCCAGCTCGGTCAGCACGCGCGCCTTCTCGACGGGCGAGGCGCGATCGGCGAGCGCGAGCGCCTCCTCGAGCCTTTTCCGGCGCTCGTTCGGCTCGGCGGTGGCCATCGCCAAAAGGCGCAGCGCCTCCGACGACGGTGCGAGCTTCGCGGCGCGCGAAAGCTCGGTCTCCGCGCCCCGCGCCTCGGGATCGTCGGGCGCGACGTAATAGAGGTAGAGGCCGAGCGCGCGCGCCGCCTCCGCGCTCTTCGGGTTCGCCGCCGCGCGCCGCAGGTCGGCGCCGAGGTCGTCGAGCTTCGGGCCGGCGCCTGCGGCCTTCACCGCCGACGGGGCGGCCTGGCTCGCGGCCGACGAGGCCAGCTTGATCGGGCCGCCGTCGCGCGCGGTCAGGCGCAGGAAGAAGGCCCACGGCCCCTCGGCGGTGCCCAGCTTCACGACGATCCGGTTCCACCCCTTCTCGAGGTGCGCGGCGGCCGCGTCCTGGTCGATCCGCAGCGGACGATAAACGTCGCGGTCGAGCGCGAGCCGCCCGTTGACCCACACCTTGATCGCGCCCGACGAGCCGACCCGCACCGCCACGTCGGCGGGCGCGTCGCTGTGCACGAAGGTGGTGGCGTAGCCGGTGACGTTGGTTTCGGGCCGCAGCGCCGCGTCGAGGGCGACCACGCCCTGGGTCACCATCTCCGACGGCAGCGGCCGCCAGCGCAGCGACTTCAGCGCGCCCACGCCCTGGTACTCGCGCGCCGGATCGATCGGGCCCGCGAGGTCCTTCTCGACGGGGAAGGCCTGCGCGTGGCCGCCCTTGCCCTCGTTGTCGAACGGCCCCAGCACCTGCCACGCCGTGAGCAGGCCGAGCCCGTCGCGGAGCGAGGCGGCGCGCGCGTGGTCGCCCGTCCGGTCGGCGGCGATCGAGCGGAGGTAGGCGGCGCGAGCGCGGACGTCGGGGCGCTGCGCGCGGTCGGCGATCACCTCGTCGAGCGCCGCCGCGATCGCCGCGCGGTCGTCGACCGTCGTCCACAGGTCGAGGATGCCAAGCAGCGGCACGATCGCCTCGGGCCGGCCCTCGAGCCTCTTCAGCGCCGCGCGACGCTCGCCGAGCTCGGCGTCGAACGGCCCGGGCGCCGGCACGGCCGCTCTGGCGGCGGGGGCGAGCAGGAGGAGAAACGGGAGGAGGACGGTGCCCGAACGGGCGGGGGAGCGTCTCATCGGGCGCGGAGTCTAGCACCGATTTTCCGATTGACAGGCCGCGCGAGCCGTGACTCGTCCGAAGCCCGTGAGGAGCGGACGGGACTCCCGCGCGAGCGAGCGGCTCCCGGTGACGTCGGGCTTCACTCCGGTGATGTGGAAGGTCACTTTCAATGATGTGGGACGTCACTCCGGTGATGTCGGACGTCACTCTGGTGATGTCGGACGTCACTCTGGTGATGTCGGACGTCACCTCGGTGATGTCGGACGTTACCTCGGTGATGTTAGGCGTCACCTCGATGATGTCGGACGTCACTTCGCCGCCCCGCGCCCCGCGCTCACCTGGGATTCGGAGTTTGATGCCCCGGCCATTTGACCTTGACGTGAACGTTGCGACTACGACCACGGCCTCCTCCGCGACCACGTCTACGTCCGGAGAAGGCGCCTACTCCGAATCCCAGGCGCTCACCGATGGGCTGGACACCGAGGGATCGATAGGCGTACGGTCCCGCACAATAGGGAGGTTGCATTGACGCGCGCAAGGGGAATCGAGGCTGCCGCCGTTCTGGCTCTCCGTGCTGCTGCCTGCTCCGGTGGGGAAGCCCCGGGAGTTCGCGGGCCCCGACAGCGCTCCGCGCAAGTCAAGTACGCGAGCGCCTACACGAGCTTCGTCAATGCATGGGCGAAGGGCCAGGCCGTCCCGCCGCAGGACCTCCTGTTGGGGCCGTTGGCGGCGTGATCGACGAGCGCCCGCGCGTGTTGTTGCGATGGAAGGAGGATCCCACCCTCAACTATGGATTCGTTCCGGGGGCCGACTACTTGACGGTCGGTTCGGGTGGCCTCTGGTTGGTCCCCTGGCATGCCCTCGACCAGGTACAAACCGATCTGAGCAAGGGGACTCTCGTCGCGTCGGCACAGACCGATCCCGAGGGTCTCGAGCCAACCTCCGATTGGATGTGGGGCGATGCCCTCTTCTGGCACCCGAACAGCCTCTCGTACCAGAACATCATGGTGTGGGATGCAAAGCTCGGCGCGCATTCCCTCCTACGCTGGCTTGGCGACCGCACCCAGGGCGTTTCCAACCTCGGCACCGACGGCCGCGACATGGTGTGGATCTATGGAAGCGGCCGCGCCCCCAACGCGCGCGTGATCAGGGATGGTTGGTCGTGGCTCCTCCCCGGTGTGAACGCTCAGGCAGCATGGAAATGGAGCGATCCGATCGCGATCACCTGCGATGAGGTCTTCACCACTGTTTCGAACGGTGGGGGCGGACCGATCGCGCAGATCGCTCGCGTCAAGCTCAACTCGCTCGGCGCCGGCGTGGCGCCCGATTGAGCGACATGGGCAACGTCGTCGAGCCCGCGCCCGGCTACGGCCTTCGCGGGCGTCGCCACCGCTGGTGGGAAGCCCTCGCTGCCAACGAGACCCGAAACACCCACCCGGCGCCCCCCTCCACCGCCAATCCGCCGGCGTGGCCAGCGTCCGGGCGCCGGCCGCTTGATGTCCGGGCCCTCGGACGGCCGGCTGCAACCCCGCGCCGGCCCTCGGCCTCGCTCCCTGGCACGACGATCGCTAAGCGCCCGCCCCGTCGGCGCAATGACGCGCCATCGGCCAAGGAGGGTAGAACATGGAACGCAACAGCGCTTCGCAGACCAACGGCAAGACGAACGGCCACGGGCACCTCAACCGCGCCTCGATGCGCGAGAAGGTGAAGGAGGCGGTCATCGACGCCGCCGCCCCGGCGGGCGCGGTCGCCTTCATCACGCGCCCGGCGCTCGACGAGCTGGTCGCCGAGATCCTCGCCGGGTGCAATCGGGCGCTCGCCGGCCAGCCGGCGCTCGACGCGGTGGCGCGCCTCCACTCGGGCGGCAAGCTGCGGGCGGGCGAGGTCGAGGCGATCGAGGCCGTGCTCGACGCGGTGGCGCTGCGCCCGCAGTACTTCGCGACGATCGCCGAGCAGGCCGGCGCGCTGGTCGAGCAGCGGTTCGATGTCGCGGCGTGCCGGCAGGACCTCGCGCTCCGCGCGACGCTGGTCCGGCTTCGCGATGGCCTGGCGGCGGCGCTCCAGCACGCAGACGACGCCGTGCTCGCGGTGAGCGAGCGCGTGCGGGCGCCGGCGCTCGCCGCGTATCGCGTCGGGGTCGAGAAGGCCTCCCGCGACCCGGCGCTGCGCAGCGCCATCGCTCCGGCCGTGACCCACTACGGCGAGAGCGCGCGCGCCCGCGTCCACAACCGCCGCGCCGCCGAGCGCAAGGCGGCACGGACGACGAAGTAGCCACGCCACCCTGCCGCCTCCCGCGCCCGACCCGCCGCCCCTGGTTCATCCACCACCCGCAGCAGCTCCCCGCGCCACGCCTTCGTGCATCGGCCGCCTTGCGCGCGCTTGACGGCGCGGCGCCCGGGGTGACAATGGCTCAGCCCCACCTCGGAGTCGTCCATGCACACCCGTCGCATCGCCTCGCGCCTGTGCGCCCTGCTGTCCGTCGCCGCGATCTCCGCGTGCGGCATGTCGGCCGGCCGCTCGAACGGGGGGGATCCGTCTCCCGGAGGTGGCTGGAACGACCTCGCCCTCGCGTCGCCCAGCGACGACGGCGGGATCGCCGAGCAGGACATCGGATCGATCGATCCGGGCGGCCCGCAGGACCCGAACTGCCACGAGGAGAGCTTCGCGCCGAAGAAGGTCGGCGACCCCGACATCATCCTGCTCCAGGACGTGTCGGGCTCGATGGCGGACGGCAATCCGTCCAAGTACAGCCAGGTCACCAATGCGCTCGGCGACGTGCTCACCGGGCTTCAGATGCAAAATTCTCCGATCGAGTGGGGCCTCTATTTCTTCCCCTCCGATGGCGATTGCGGCGTCGCGGTGAACCCGGACGTGCCGGTGGCGAAGAACAACGCCGCGGACATCGCCATGGCGATCCAGGCCAAGTCGCCCAATGGCAACACGCCGACCCACGTCGCGGTGAACAACGCCACCGCCTACTTCACCAAGCTGAAGGACGCCCGCGGCCACTACCTGCTGCTCGCCACCGACGGCGAGCCGAACTGCTCGGGCGGCAACGCGCTGCCGATGGCCTGCATGAACAACATGCAGTGCCCCAAGGGCCAGACCTGCATGATGGTGCCCTTCTTCGGCGGCATCTGCGCGGACAATGGCAACGAGGCGATTGCGGCGATCACCGCCGCGCGGATGGCCGGCGTGAAGACCTTCGTCGTCGGCATCGACACCGGTGGCGACTCCTCCACGCTCAACCAGATGGCGGTCGAGGGCGGCACCGCGCGGGCCGGCAACACGAAGTACTACGCGGTGACGGACCAGGCCACGCTCGAGATGACGCTGAAGAACATCACCTCGCAGATCATCTCCTGCTCGTTCGCGCTGATGTCGCTGCCGACGCAGGGCCAGTCGGTGGTGGTGCAGATCGGGGCGCAGATGATCAATCAGGACACGATGCACACCAATGGATGGGACCTCGATCCGATGTCGAAGACGCTCACGTTCTACGGGCCGGCGTGCACCGCGCTGCAGGCGAACCCCGGTGTGGTCTCCGTCGGCTACACCTGCCCGCCGCCCAGCTAGTCCCCTCCCCTCCCCTCCCCGGAGCAGCCCGGTTCGCGGCCGACGACTTCGAGGGCGCGCTGCACGAGTTCGAGGCGGCGCGCGCCGCCAAGGCGGTCCCCGCGTTCTCCTAACAACATCGGCGTGTGCCTCGAGCGCCTCGATCGCCCGGAGGAGGCGATCGCGGCGTTCGAGCGCTTCATCGACGGCACCGTGGATTCGGCGGCGATCGCGGAGACGCGCGGACGGATCGCGGCGCTCGAGAAGCGGAAGGCGCGGAAGGAGGCGATCGCGCGCGTGCGGCCACCGGCGAAGGCCCCTGCGACCATGCCGCACGCGAAGCCCAGGGACACTGCGATCGCGCCGCCGGTCGAGAAGCCGGCCGAGCAGCATGTCGAGGCGCCGCCCCTGCCGCCCGTCGATCCATCGGCCACCGGCGGCGCACCGTCGTCGGGGACGCGCTTCGCGGCGCCGATCGCGGTCGGCGTGGTCGCCCTCGCGCTCGTCGGGGTGGGCGCCGGGCTGGTCGGCTCCGTCGGGCCCGCCTACGCCGACATCAAGGCGAAGTGGCTCGGGAAGCCCGGGCCGTCGACCGACCTCCAGGCGCAGGCGTACGCGCTCCGCGACCGCGAGCGCGCGGGCTACGCGCTGCTCGGGATCGGGGCCGCGCGCTGCGTCCCGATGGGCTGCGACCAACGCTGCGGCTCGGTCCCAAATGGCTGCGGGCAGACGATCCAGTGCGCGTTCGCGAACGCCTAGGAATGCGGCGCCAACGGGATGTGTTGCACCTATTCGGGCGACCCGACGTTCTGCAATGGCAGGTGCGGCACCATCACCAAGCTCGACAACTGCGGCGTCCAGCGCACCGTCAATTGCGCGTGCGCCAATGGCCAGGAGTGCGCGAAGAACGGAGTGTGCTGCAGCTATTCGGGCGACAATGTCTTTTGCGGCGGCGCCTGCGGGTCGCTCACCAAGGCCGACAACTGCGGTGTCGTGCGGACCGTCGATTGCCCGAATGGCTGCGCCTTCGGCCTGGTTTGCCATGGCAACGCCTGCTGCGCGCCCGAGGGCGATCAGGCGCTCTGCTACTCCGGCTTCCTCTGCGGGTGCTCGAACGACG
>JAJXSP010000534.1 GCA_021784515.1 Myxococcales bacterium
GATCTGTCGAGCTTGTGGTCGCCGTTCCAGTCGCCGACCAGCAGCGGGCCGCCGTTTCCGGGGGCGCCGTACTCCACCGCCGGACCCAGCGTGCCGTCGCCCTTTCCGAGCAGCACCACCACGCCGTCGGGGCCGCTGCCCGCCGCGGCGACGTCGAGCTTGCCGTCGCCGTTGAAGTCGCCCGCCCGCACCGCCGAGAGCACGCCCACCTGCGCGTAGTCCCGCACGCCGGCGAAGTCGCCGCCGCCGCGGTTGCGATAGACCTGCACCGTGGCGTCAATCAGGTTCACGAGGGCGATGTCGGTCCTGCCGTCGCCGTCCACATCGGCCGAGGCGAGGTACTGCGGCTCGCTGCCGGCGAGAAAGTGGCTGGGAGGGAGCAGCGTGCCGTCTCCCTTGTTGAGGAACACGTACAGCTCGCCGCCCTCGCGCACTGCCACCGCGACGTCGGGCTTGCCGTCGCCGTTGTAGTCGGCGGTGTCGAGCCCGTAGGGGCTCGGCGGCACCGGATAGGCGGTCTGCGCGCCGAAGACGCCGTTGCCCGAATTGACCAGCACGCCCACGGTGTGGTCGTCGCCGTTCGCGACGATGACGTCGAGCTTGCCGTCGCCGTTGAGGTCGCGCAGAGCCACCGCGGTCGGTGATTTTCCCGCGGGATAGGTCACCGTGGGATTGAAGGCGCCATTGCCCTTGTTGGCCAGTACGCCCACCCAATTGGCCAGCTCGTGGGCCACCACCACGTCGGGCTTGCCGTCGCCGGTCACGTCGCCCACCGCGAGCGTGAATGCGCCCAGCGAGCCGCCGATGGGGGTGGTGGCGACCGGCCCGAAGGTGCCATCGCCGTGCCCGCGCACCACGCCCACGAGGTTGGTGTTGCCGACCAGGGCGATGACGAGGTCCAGCTTGCCGTCGCCGTCGAGATCGCCCGCAGCGATGGCGGTCGGTGGATCGGCCCCGATGAGCGCGACCGACTTCTGCGCAGCGAAGGTGCCATCGCCCTTGCCGAGCAGGATGCAATAGCCGGCCGAGCCGCTCCCGGCGGCGAGGTCGAGCTTGCCGTCGCCGTTCCAATCGCCGGCCACGAGGGCGGCCGCGCTGGCGCCGACCGCGTAGGGCACCGCCGGCAGATAGGTGCCATCGCCCTTGTCGAGCAGCACGTCGACCGCGCCGCCAAAGCTGTCGGTCACCGCGAGATCCGGTTTGCCGTCGCCGTTCCAGTCGCCGGCGACGATCTCCTGCGGCGCCTTCCCCACGGGATAGGTCGGCGCGGAGGCGAACGACAGCATGCGCCGCCTCATCATCTCCAGGTCGGGCGGTGACCGCAGGTCGGGCGGCGACCGCAGGTCGGGCGGCGGCGTCAGGTCGGGCGGCGTCGCGAGATCGAGCGGCGTCGAAAGATCGGGCGGCGGCGGCAGCGGCAGATCGAACGGCGAGCCCAGCTCGGACGGCCCCCCGAGATCGTCGCCCAGCGCTTCGTCCATGGGCGGGCTCGCCAGATCGTCGCCGCTGGACTCGTCGAGCGCCGTGGCGGCGTCGGCGAGCGAAGTGAGATCCGGCGCCACCGCCGAGTCGGGCGGCGCGGCGAGATCCCCCGCCCCCGAAGGCGCGAGGTCCGCCATGTCCTGCGAGGTGGTGGAGTCGCCGCATCCGGCGGCGGCACAGAGCAGCCCGACAATCCAAAGCCGATTCATTCGCCATTCCCTTCCCGCGGTCCGCCACGATCCGGCGCGCTCGTGCTTCCGCACGCGGACTCTACTACGAAGCGCCCGCTCGGGAGCGGGAGTATCGCGCCGATCGATCTCTGGGCGGTGGGACGGGACGAGCGCGGCGGCGCGTCCTGGATTCATCGAACCTTGCTCTATCAATGAGAGGAGCCTGCGCTTTTGCGCCGTCGTTCTAGCCGCCCAGCAGCGCCCGCCGCGTGATCTTCCCCCGCTCGTTCTTCGGCAGCTCGTCGCGGAACTCGATCACGTCGGGGACCATGTGGCCGTCGAGGCGGCCGGCGCAGTAGCGCCGGATATCCTGCGCGCCGAGCACGCAACCGGGCTTCCGCACGACCACCGCCTTCACCGAATGGCCGAGCATCGGGTCGGGCACGCCCACCACCGCCGCCTCGGCGACGCCGTCGAGCCCGTACAGCGCGCTCTCCACCTCGTACGGGCTGACCTTCTCGCCGCGCGATTTGAACACCTCGTCGGTGCGTCCAACGAAATAGAAGTATCCCTCGCCGTCGCGTCGGAAGAGATCGCCGGTGTACAGCGCCTTCTCGTCCTCGGGGATGTTCTCGCGTTCGCGAATGGCGCCGTCGAGCGGCCGCAGCTTCTTCGCCGTCTCCGCGGGCTGCCCCCAATAGCCGCGCATCACGTGCGCCCCGCGCACCACCAGCTCTCCGGGCTCGGCGGGCCCGACCTCGCGGCCCTGTTCGTCGACGAGGAACAGCTCCTGGTTCGGCATTCCGCGGCCCACCGACCCGGGGCGGAGATCGACCTGATCGGGCTCGAGATAGAGCGTCCGGAGACACTCGGTCTGTCCGTACATGCAATAGAGCTTCACGTGCGGCAGGGCGGCCCGCAGGCGGCGCGCCTGGTCGGGCGGGAGCCCCGCGCCCGCGTTGGTGAGGTAGCGCAGCGACGAGAGATCATAGCGGCCGAGGTCGAGGCCGAGGAGGATCGCCGCGGTGGTGGGCACGATCGCGAAGCCGGTCGCGCGCTCCTCGCAAAGGCGGGTGAGCGCGAGGTGCGGGAACACCATCCCGTTCTCGACCACCAGGCGCGCCCCGACGGCGGACGCCGAAAACAGCTGCGTCAACCCGTAGCCGAAGGAGAGCGGGAGCACGTCGAACAGGACGTCGCCTGGTCCAAGATGCAAGTATTCGACGATTGACCGCGTGGCGCTGAGCACGTTGCGGTGGCTGAGCATCACGCCCTTCGGATCGCCCGTCGAGCCCGAGGTGTACAGGAGCGCCGCCAGGTCGAGATCGATGCAGCGTTTTTCGGGCGGAGTGTCGGGCTCGCCCTGCGCCGCCTCCTCGAGCGCGATCACCTGCTTTCCGGCGACCGGGATCGCCGCGCCGCCGACGGTGAGCAGGGTCCCGAGGTGCGGGCGGTCCGCCACGGCGCCGACCAGCGGCCCGAGCTTCCGCGCCGGCAGCACGAGCGCGCGCGCCCGCGCGTCATCGAGGAGGTAGCCGAGCTTCTGTGGGCGCGTGCCGGAGTTGATCATCATGAAGCAGGCGCCGGCCTTGAGCGCGGCGAAGATCGCGCTC
>JAJXSP010000102.1 GCA_021784515.1 Myxococcales bacterium
GTGCTCGCCGATCCCGTCGACGACGAGGATCGCCGCCTCCTCGAACGGGGACGGCAGCCAGGCGCTCGCCGCGTGGCCGAGGTGGTGCGGCAGCCGCGTGAACCGGAAGCGCGCCCCCGCGCCGGCGTGCTCGCGGAGGCGGCGCTCGAGCGAGCCCGCGTCGTCGACGAAGCGGCGCTCGCCGTCGCGCGTGCCCCAGCTGCCGGGGACGGGATCCGGATCGGAGTCGACGTTCGCCAGCCGCTCGTCGGGGAGGAACGCGCAGGCGATCTCGTCGAGATCGGCCCACGACAGCCCGGCGTCCCGCAGGCAGCGCTCGGCGGCGGCGATCGGCCACTCGCCCGCGTTGTCGATGCGCGCCGCCTTGGCGTGTCGGACGCGGCTCAGCCGCTCCTCCTCGATCATGCACGCGACCTCGCCGTCGACGACGAGGCAGGCGGCCAGCTCGTGGTACGGGCCGTTGAGTCCGAGGATCGCGGGCATGTCCGTCGCTGCGTCGTTCCCGCCGGGGCGGGGCGCCGAATACTTCATACGTCAGCGACGTGGCGGGCGGTAGTGCCGTCGGAAACGCGGAGCGCCGCTTGCGCAGCGAGCGGTGAGCCGCCTACGCTTCGCGGATGGCGAAACACGTCGGCCTCCTGTGCGCCTCATTGCTGCTCTCCTCGTGCGGCGTCTCGACGACCGGCGGCCGCGGCGGAACGACCGAATACGGCGGCGACGATCTCGCGGCCGGTGGCGACGACGCGGCGATGCCCGATCCCGGCGCCGATCTCGCGCTGCCCGGCCCGGTCCCCGACGCCGGCCCGATGAGCTGCGATCCCGCGACGCCCGACCAGGCCGGCTGCGCCTGCACGCCCGGCATGTCGCGGCCCTGCTACCCGAACGACATCGACCCCGCGACGCGCGGCCGCGGCCTCTGCAAGGCGGGCACGCAGTCGTGCGTCGGCGGCGGCGAGTTCTCCTTCTATGGCGCGTGCACCGGCGCGGTCACGCCGGCGAAGGAGGTGTGCACCGACATGCGTGACCATGATTGCAACGGCAAGTCGGGCTGCACCGATCCCGCGTGCGCCGGCGACCCGGCGTGCAACCACGGCTGCAAGGACGGCCAGACGCGCCCCTGCTACGACGGCCCGCCGGGCACCGAGAACGTCGGCATCTGCCGCGACGGCACGCAGACCTGCACGAACGGCGCGTGGCCTGCCAACTGCCCCGGCGAGCACCTCCCCGAAAAGGAGCATTGCGACGATCTGCTCGACCACGACTGCAATCACCTGCCGGGCTGCCTGGATCTCTTCTCCTGCATCTTCGACCCCGTCTGCCAGCCGCACTGCTCGATGCCCGACAACGGGTGCACCTGCCCGATGGGCGCCGGCGACAACGCGATGTGCCCGCAAGGGACGATTGGCGTCTCGCACGGCCTCGATTACGAGTGCTGCCCGTGCACCGGGGACACCTGCGGCAACCCCGGCTGCTGCGCGACGCAGGCGTGCGCGAATGATCCGCAATGCGTGGGGATGAATTGCGTGCCGCTGCCCGCGATGTGCAATGGCATGCAGAACGCCGACTGCGACGACTTCCCCGAGGACTGCGACGAGCCCTGCTGCCCCTGCCGGATGTGCCCGTAGGGAGACCGCGAGTCCCGCTCGGCGGCTTCCTTCAGCGGGTCGGTGTCGTCGCCCGCGCGCTCGGGCGATCGAGCAGGCGTTCGGCCCACGCGGCGACGGCGGGCGGCGGCGCCAGCCCGAGAGTCGCGAAGAACTGCGCGAACGGCGTGTAGCAGACATCGGCCAGCGTGTATTGCTCGCCGAGCAGCCAGCGATTCCCGCCGAGCTGCGGCGCCAGCAGCTCGAGGTGGCGCCACCCACGCCGGCGAGGCCGCGCGTGCATGGACGGCGGGCGTCACTTTTCGTGGACGATCGACCGCCTCTCCCGTCGCGGGGCCCGTCGCGCGCGGCTCGATCGGCCGGGTACGGCGGTTGCTGTCGGGACGGGCACGGTAGAGGAGGAATCATTGACGAATCGATCGTTCCGAGGGTTCGTGTGGCTGACCGCGGTGGCGCTCGCCGCCGGCTGTGAGTCGTCGCCGCAGGGAATGCAGTCCGAGGCGGCCACCTCGCTGAACCAGGTCCCCGACCCCGGCTTCGAGACTTCCACCTCGGGCTTCTGGGCGCAGGACTCGACCAGCAGCGTCACGCGCTCCACCACGTCGCCGATCGACGGCACCGCGAGCCTCGCGGTCGCGATCAACGGATATGGAAACCACGTCTGGTTCATGACGCCCTACACCGGCGCCGGAAGCTCGCTCGCCGTGGCCGGCAAGGTCCGCGCGAACAGCGCCAGCGCCTCGACCCTGTCGTTCTGCGCCGCCGCCTACTACGCCGACGGCACCTTCGTCGAGAAGTGCGCCACCGCGAGCCAGACCGTGGGCGCCGTCGGCATCGTCAGCGCGACCCTCACGCTCGACGCGACGCGCGCGCTCGCCAAGGTCTGCATCCTTCTCATGCAGGAGGGATCGGCCGGGATCCAGTACAGCCTCGACGACGTCTCGGCGACCGTCACCACCACGGCCGCGACGACCACCACGCCGGACATGGCGACGGCGACGGCCCCCACGACGGTGGACATGGCCACGCCGACGACCATTTCGTCGCCCGACCTCGCCACGCCGGCGCCGGCGCCGACCCCGACCTCGTCGCCGACGGCGGGCTACACGGCGCTGCTCACCGCCTCGGGCTCGTCGACGCCGCTGCCGGTGGTCGCAGGCGCGCAGGCTCCGGCCGAGCCGGGCCTCACCGCGCCGCTGCACGTCTCGTCGCCGGCGGCGAGCTGCCCGTCGATGCTCGGCCTGATCAACCCCGCCATCGCGATCCCGTTCGACTCGACGGTGCGCGAGGTGGAAGCCTCCTACAACGGCGTCGCGCTGCCGTTGATCGATCCGAAAGGCACGTCGCTCGTCGAGGAGGCGCACAGCTACGGCTCGATGCTCCCCTTCTGGAAGCCGCTGTTCTCCGTCGCAGGCGTGGCGTCCGGCGCCGGCACGCTCCAGGTGCGGGGCTACGACGGCGGCCACAACCTGGTTTCGTCGGTGTCGATCCCCGGGCTGCAGGTGGTTGCCCCGCCGGCGCCGGTCGCCACCGCGGCGGTCGCGGCGCTCGCGCACCCGCGCATCTACCTCACCCCGGCCCGCCTCGCCCACGCCCTCGGCCGCAACACCTCCACCGACCCGGTCGCGATCCGCTACTGGAGCAGCAAGACCGGAGTGGGTTATTTCCTGAGCGCGCAAAACCAGGTTTCCGACCCGGAGAGCACCGCATTCTCGAACCTGGTTTACGACCCCGAGGACTACATCCCCGCGCTCGCCCTGTGCTACCAGCTGAGAAAGGGCGTCGACGCGGCCACCGCGAACAAATGCGCCACCGCCGCGCACACGATGGCGATGAAGATCGCCAATGACTACAGCAGCGGGGTCCGCAGCTTCGCCCGCGACGACGGCTACGATATCCGCTTCGGGCTGCGCAACCTGATGCTGGCATTCGACTGGATGCACGACGTCTTCACGCCGACCGAGCGCGCCCTCATCGCCCAGGTCGGCACCGCGTGGGTCGACTGGTACACCAACACGCCGGGATATGCGGCCGGCCAACCCGTCGAGAACTACTACGCAGGATATCTCCAGGGGATCGCGCTCGCCGCGCTCGCCACCGCCGGCGAGAATGCCGCCGCCGATCGCCTCCTCGGCCTGCTGCGCCGGAAGCTCGAAGACGAGATGCCGATCGTCGACCAGCGCGCCTGCGGCGGCGACTGGCCCGAAGGGTGGAATTACGGGCCCTACACGACGCTCGAATTCGCGCTGGTCAATCAGGCGATGAAGGACGTGGGCGAGGACTGGAGCGCAGACTTCGATTTCGTGCAGCACACCGCCCGGAGCCTGACCTACATGGTCACCCCCGATTTCAGCCAGACGCTCTCCTTCGGCGCCTATTCGGGGAACCTGCCGCACAAGAGCTCGCCGTCGCTGCTCGCCGTGCTCAGCACCACCACCGCCGACGGCGCCCTCGCCGCGCACCTCTATAATGGATTGAACGCGAATCCCAACAACGACTTCGGCGATTCCAGCCGCGGCGACACCGCCTATGAAATGATCTTCGGCGACATGACACAGACCCCGTCGGTCGCCGCCCTGCCTCTCTCCTACCTGAATTCCGGCAGCGGCCGCTTCTTCTCCCGCTCGTCGCTGACCGATACCGGCGCCTACACCGCGACCGCCGAGGACGTGAGCTACCTCGGCGACCACTTCGGGTACGCCGACGGCGACGTGCGCCTGTATCACGGAGCGACCTGCCTGCTCTGCCCGTCGGCCTACCGCGGTAGCCCGTTCCGCGGCGAGGACCTCACCTCGGCATTCTCGACCTATTCGGTCAATGGCGCGGCCGAGCCGAACAACAGCCGCAACAACCAGGTCCTGTTCGCCACCGACGCGGGGACCTTCGCGGCGGTCGGGATGCGCTTCGAGTCGTCGTGGGCGGAAAGCCGATCCGACGAGGGCGCCGCCGATCCCGCGGATCCCCTCGACTACCTGATCCGCGAGATGGTCCACGTGCGGCCCGGCGTGCTCGTCGTGCGCGACCTCCACCGCCGCCGCCACACGACCGACACGATGGTCGCGCGCTGGCACCTCGGCTCGACGTCGTCGGTGCAGACGATCGCCGCCGGGCAGTACCAGATCGGCACCATCCGCGTCGGGACGTTCTATCCGGGCGGCGTCCCAAGCCAGTTCTCGACCGACACCGACGCCGGGGGCCACGCGATCGGCACGCTGATGCAGCAGACGCTGCCGTCGTCGACGGCGCAGATGGAGATGGTCACGGTCGTCTCCGACGGCGTCACCGCCCTGAGCTACTCGGGCGGCGTGCTGCACCTGAGCAACGGGCAGTGCGTGACGTTCGCCGCCGGCGGCGTCACCGTCGCCGCCTGCCCCTGATTCCCGGCTACCGACCCTCCGCGACCCGCCGGCGCCAAAAGGCGCGCCCCGCTCGGCCGATGGCGTCGGCGGCCGGGGTGAAATCAGGCAATCGACTGCAGCTCCGCTCCGCCCGTCCATGACGCTGCGCCGCGCGTGACCGAAGCATGACCAATTCGTGTTTGCACCGCGGCGTCGGGCCCCGAGTTTCTAGCTGCATGAACGTCCTGTGCGTCTACCCGGCATTCCCGCGCACGTACTGGGGCGCGGAATACACCATGCCGCTCACCGGCAAGAAAGCATTGCTGCCGCGGCTGGCGCGCGCGCGAACCGAGGCCGCCGCAGAGAAGAGGCGCGCGCCGCGCGGCATGACGCTCCCCGAGTGTGTGGCGTGACGCCGCGTAGGCGACGGCTACCGCTCCCGCCGCACCGTCACGCGCCGCCCCTTGATCGTCGAGGCCCGCAGCGCCTCGATGATCCGATCGGCCTCCTCCTCGACCACCTCGACCAGCGAGTAGCTGTCGCCGATCTGGATCGCCCCGACCGTCCGCGCCGCGACGCCGGCCTCGTTCGCGATCGCGCCGACGAGATCGCCGGGCCGGATCTTCGCCTGCCGTCCCGCGCCGATGAACAGCCGGCAGAATCGCGCCCCGGTGGTCGGCGTGCCGCGCTGCGCGAGCTTGCCCTTCGCGTGCTTCTTTGGCGTCGCCGCGCCCGCCGCGCCCGCCCCCGCCGTCGCCGCCCCCGCCGCGGTCGGGTGCTCCCGCTCGCGCGGCGGGTAGACCGGGATCTCCTCTTCGTCGCCCTGTCCGGCCTCCGACGCCGCCTGCGCCAGCTTCACCGCCGCCGCCGCCACGTCCATCGGATCGAACTCCTCGGCCAGCGACTCCACCACCACCCGCACCGCGTCCAGCTCGCCCGCGAGCAGGGTCTCGCGCAGCGAGGCGCGCAACAGGTCGAGGCGGCGCGCGCGCAGCTCCGCCACCGTCGGCACCGTCGCCACCTCGATCTTCTGCCGGGTGAGCGCCTCGATGTTGCGCAGCATCCGGTGCTCGCGCGGCTCGGCGAGCGTGATCGCCACGCCCTCGCGGCCCGCGCGCCCGGTGCGGCCGATGCGGTGGACGTACGCCTCGGGCTCGGCGGGGACGTCGTAGTTCACCACGTGCGACAGGTGCGCGATGTCGAGGCCGCGCGCCGCCACGTCGGTGGCGATGAGCAGCTCCGCCTTGCCGGCGCGGAACTTCTTCATCACCCGATCGCGCTGCTCCTGCGACATGCCGCCGTGGAGCGCCTCGGCCCGGTAGCCGCGCGCGCTGAGCGTCTCGCTGAGCTCGTCGACCTCGGTACGGGTGCGGCAGAACACGAGCGCCGAGGTCGGGTTCTCCATGTCGAGCACGCGCCCCAGGGTGGCGAGCTTGTGCGCGCGCGGCACGATGAACGCCGTCTGCCTGACCCGCGCCACCTTCCCCGCGGTGGGCTTCTCGCGCTCGATGCGGATCGTCACCGGGTCGCGCAGGTGCCGGCCCGCGATGGCGGCGATCCGCGGCGGAAGCGTCGCCGAGAAGAGCGCGGTCTGGCGCTCGGCCGGGGCGGCGGAGAGCAGCGCCTCGAGATCCTCGGCGAAGCCCATGTCGAGCATCTCGTCGGCCTCGTCGAGCACCACCATGCGCAGCGCGCCGAGGCGCAGGGTGCCGCGCCGCAGGTGATCGAGCGCGCGCCCCGGCGTGGCGACGACGACGTCCACGCCTCGCTTGAGCGCGGCGAGCTGCTGCATCATCGCCGCACCGCCGTAGACCGGCAGCACGGTGAGCCCGAACCCCTTGCCGTACCGATGCACCGCCTCGGCCACCTGCATCGCCAGCTCGCGCGTCGGCACCAGCACGAGCGCCGTCGTGTCGCGGATCCTCTTTTTCTCGCCTTCACCGACGGCGTGCGCGCCGCGCTGCAGCAGCGGCAGCGCGAACGCCGCGGTCTTGCCGGTGCCGGTTGCCGCCTGCCCGAGGAGGTCTCGCCCTGCGAGCAGCGGCGGGATCGCCTCGCGCTGGATCGGCGTGGGCTCCTCGTAGCCGAGCGCGGCCACCGACGCGAGGAGCGACGGCTCGATCCCGAGCGACGCGAAGCCTGCGGCGGGTTCAATCGCGGGAGGGGAGGCGGGCATGGCGCGCAGTGTCCGCGAAGCAGCGCCGATTGCCAACTATTGGCCACCCGACGAGAGCGAGCGCAGCGACGACGGAGGCGCGTCGGATCAGCAGTTCCAGAGGCGTCAGGGCGACGCGCGCGATTTTCCGTGGGCGTGGGCGGGCGGCGACGGCACCGGCAGCGCGGCGGAGCCCGGCCCGACGCTGGCGAGTGGCGGCACCTGCGCGCAGGAGCTGTGGCCCGACGACGAGAAGCACCCGCGCGCCGACGAGCACGAGATGGCTCGCGATGCGCTTGCACACCGGCTGCCGGCCGATGTGTCGATCGTGCACATCGACGACTTGAAAAAAGTGCTCACCGCGGGCTACCCGGTGGTGCTCGGGATGAACACCGGCCCCGCGTTCGGCGAGCTCGGGCGCGACGGCGTGGTGCACGCCGCCGAGGAGCCATCGGGTCGGCACGGCCGCCACGCGATGCTGATGGTCGGCTACGTCGGCAACTACTACATCGTCAAGAACTCCTGGGGCGCCGACTGGGGCGACGGCGGCTACTGCTACATCCCGAAGAAGGTGCTGGCGGCGGCCGATCCGGAGTTCGAGGCGGTGCTGGTGCGCCGCGGCGCCGAATCTGTGGCGCCGTCTCCGCCCGCCGCAAATGCCTGTGGAGCGCCTTCGAGCGATCCATCGGGCGCCTGGCGCGAGCCGCCAACGCCGTCGACGCAGTGGTCGGCGTGGCCCACGCCCGCGCCGTCGCCGTCGCCGTCGCCCATCGCGGGCCTCGTGCGCTGCGCCGCCTGCAACCGCGACGTGCGGCTCGGCCGCTTCTGTGAAGCAGCCTGCGGCAAGCAACTGGCGGCGACGCCCGCGCCGTCGGCAAAATGCTTCTGCGTTCAGTGCGGCACCGCGCTCGGCGGCGGCGATCGCTTCTGCTTCTCCTGCGGCGCGCGGACCGCCTAGGACGCCATGGACCTCCCTTCGCTCATCGCTCCCGACGGCCGCTACACCCCCGCGCGCATCGAGCTTCTGGAGTCGAGCGGCCCGGTGGCGCCGCGCTTCCAATATGCGCTGCGCGTCCTCGCCGCCACCGACGGCGGCGCGCCCGCGCTCACCGTCGAGCGCAGCGGCGCGGCGGCGCCCGGACCCTCGTTTTCCGTCGAGCTTCCGCGCGAGCGCTGGGAGCGGCTGTGGGCCGAGCTCGCGGCGATCGACGCGCTCGGGCTCGGCGCGGATCTCGTCGGCGAGGAGCGCCGCGGCCGCGTCGGCGTGAGCTTCAACCAGGTCGAGCTGCGCCTCGGCGATCGCGCCTGCCGCATCGACTACCTGCGCTCGCTCCTCGACGAGGAGGGCGCCGAGCACGCGCCCCACCGCGCGGTGATCGCCGCCGTCAAGCGCCTCGCCGACGAGCGCGCGTAGCCCGGCAACGACGCCGCATCGGCGGAGGCCGGCCGGATGAAGTAGATTGGCGGCCATGAGCGCGACCCCCGTGACATTCGAGCAGGAAGGCAACATCGCCATCGTGACGATGGACGACGGCAAGGCCAACGCACTGTCGTTCCCGATGATGGACGGTATCGACGAGGCGCTCGGGCGCGCGGCGCGGGAGGCGGGCGCGGTGGTCCTGACCGGGCGCCCCGGGCGCTTCTCGGCGGGCTTCGATCTGCGCGAGATGATGGCCGGCGTCGAGCAGGCGCGTGCGATGGTCACCCGCGGCGCCGAGATGCTCCTCGGACTCTATGGTTTCCCGCTGCCGGTCGTGATAGCCTGCACCGGCCAGGCGCTCGCCGCAGGCGCGCTCGTGCTGCTCTGCGGGGACGTCCGGATCGGGACGCGCGGCGCGTTCAAGGTCGGCCTCAATGAAATGCAGATCGGAATGCCGACGCCCATTCTGGCGATGGAGCTCGCGCGCGACCGCCTCGCCCCCGCGCACCTGACGGAGGCGACCCTCTTCGGCGCCACCGTCGACCCGGAGACCGCGCTCGCCTGGGGCTACGTCGACGCCGTCGTCGACGAGGCCGACCTGCGCGCTCGCGCGCTCGCGGAGGCGAACCGGCTGGCGGCGCTGTCGCGCAGCGCCTACGCGAGGACCAAGGCGGCGCTCCGCGAAAAGACCATCGGCTACGTCCGCGACACCCTGACCGACGACATCGCGCGCCTCACTCCGCCGGCCGCCTGAGCGGGCCCTTACCCCCGTCGCTGCCACTCGCTCCGCTGCACCACCGGCAATTGCAGCGCCCGCTCGCGCTCCAAATCCAGGTTTCCCACGTGCAGCGACAGCGGGGCTTGTACCCATTTGTAGATCGACCCGGTGAACAGCCGCGCGAACTTGTCCGTCCATGCCTCGAGGCGGGCCGGGTCCTCGTCGGGGAACAGCGCGCGCAGCACCGTGGCCACCTCGTCGGGGGCCATCTTTTCTCCCGCGTAGAGCGCGAAGCAGGCGTCGAGGACGGGGAAGGGCATCAGCTCCTTTTCGTCCTCCATTCCCTCGGCCAGCTCCGCCGTTGCGGGCTTGAGCAGGGTGAGGCGGATCGCCTCGGAATGGGTGGTTTCGAGGAGGTAGTCGAGCAGGTAGTTGACCACCGTCTTTGGCAGGTTGGCGATCACCGCGATCGCACCCTCGCCGTCGCCGCCAATCGTGGAGTAGCCGACCGCCTTCTCGCTCATGTTGCTGGTCTGTAGAAAGAGGCCGGCGGCCGAGTTGGACCAGGTCCACATGCGCTCGGCGCGGATGCGCGCCTGCACGTTCTGCCGCGCCATCTGCGTGAGCTGTTCGCCGGGCTGGAGCATCGCCGCGACGGCGGCAAGCTCGCGCTCGAATGCCTCCTCGACGGAGACGATCGAAAGCGGGGTGTCCAGCTCGCCCGCCGCCGCCTCCGCCGCGCGCCGCGTCTCGGCCGAGGAATAGCGGGTGGGCAAAAAGAAGGCGCGCAGGATCTGGCGGGCCTTTTCGCGCCGCTCCTCGACGGAGAGTGCGGAGAAGCGCCGCTCGATCCACCGCCGCGCGACGATCAGGCAGAGCAGGCTGTCGCGCCCGCCGGAGAGCGCCACGCCGATCGTCTTCCAGCAGCCGATCTTCTCGAAGTAGTCGCCCACGCCGAGGGCGAGCGCGTCGAGGAGCTCCTCGCAGAAGGCGGCGCGCGGCTCGCGCGCGGCGGCGGGTGCGGGCAAAAAGAAGCTGCGGTGGGGTGGGACAGGATATGTCAGACCTTCGCGCGCCGTCGGCTCGGCGACCGCCACGCGGTGGACGCGCGCCGCCTCGGCCGAGAAGGCCGCCTGGTCGGTGCGCCAGGTGGTGTTCTCCGAGCGCAGGCGGCGGGTGCGATCGAGGTCCACCGTCACCGCGGCGACGCCCTCGCAAAAGCGCGGCGGCTCGAGGAGCAGGCGGCCGTTCTGGGCGACGTAGCCGCCGCCGTCGAAGATCAGGCCATCGTTGGCGCCGACGAGCGGGGCGTAGACGACGACGGCGTTGTTGTCGGCGGCGCGGGTGCAGATCATCTCGCGCCGGGTGGCGTGCACGCCGAGGCGGAAGGGCGAGGCGGAGAGGTTGAGCACGACCTCGGCGCCGGCGAAGCAGCGACGGCGCATCGGCCCGTCGGGCGACCAGATGTCCTCGCACACCTCGAGGGCGAGGGTGCCGAAGTCGAGGTCGAAGACGAGGTCGCCGAAGGGGACGCCGCCAAGCTCGTCGTACAGGCCGGCGCCGCCGCGGTCGAGGGTGCGCCCCTCGTAGAAGACGCCGTAGGTGGGGAGCTTCTCCTTGGGCACCAGGCCACGCACGCGCCCGCGGTAGACGAGCGCGGCGCAGTTGTAGACCGAGGCCGCGCGGGCGACGGTGACGCCGAGGGCGAAGGCGCAGCCGAGGTCGCGCGTGGCGGCGGCGAAGCGCGACAGCTCCGCCCACTGCGCGTCGACGAAGGCGCGCCACTGCACCAGGTCCTCGGGGGCGTAGCCCGAGACCAGCTGCTCGGGGAAGGCGCAGAGCGTGGCTCCGTCGCGGGCGGCCCCGTGCCCGAGGGCGAGCGCGCGGTCCACGTTGGTGCGCACCGCGCCGACGGTGGTGTTGACGTTGGCGATGGCGATCCGGATCAGCCTCACGTGCGGGAGTGTCGCCGACGGGCCGCCCGGGTCAAGCGGCGCGCGGAGAGCCGCGCCGCGGGACCTTTCCGCGAGGAGGGTCGAGCGCGACGGGCGCCGACGCGCTAAGCTCCGCGCGGGTGACCGTATGCCGGGGGAAGCACGAGTGACAGCGGAAAGGACGACCACGCGGTTCGGAGGTGACCAGAGGCTCACCGTCCTCGACGGGGGCCGGGCGGTCGGGCCGCGCGTGATGCTGGTGGACGACGACGCGATGATCCGCGAGGCGTTCGTCGAGGTGATGCGCGAAGAGGGCTACGACGTCGTGACCGCCGGCGACGGCGAGGAGGCGCTGCGCATCCTGCAGGGCGGCGAACGTCCCCGGCTCATCTTCCTCGACCTCGGGATGGCGGGGATGGGCGGCGGCGCCTTCCGCGCGCGGCAGCGCAAGGACCCCGTGCTCGCCGGGATCCCGCTGGTGGTGCTCTCGGCGGCCGGTGACGTCGAGCGGCAGGCCGAGGCGCTCGGGGTCGCGGGGTGGCTCCGCAAGCCGTACCACTTCCGCCAGCTGCTCGAGTTCGTCGAGCGCTACCGCTAGCGTCGCTACGGTGTCGTCGGCCACGGCGCCAGCTGCGGCGGCGGCGCCTCGATCGGCGGCCGCGAGGGCACCACGTGCACGCGTCGGCCGTGGACGGGGCGTGGCCGCTCGGTCGTCTGGCGTTCCACCGTCGGCGGGAAGCCGTGGGCCGATCCATCGGTGAAGTCGAGCGCGTAGTAGGGCGGCGCGTAGTACCAGCCTCCGATGAAGGGTGGCCCCCAGCCGAACGGTCCCAGCTCAGAGCGGTCGAACGGCGTGCGGTGCTCGACCGGCTCGCCGGGCGTGGCGAGGCGCCACTCGAGGTCGAAGCGCGCCGGCCGGGCGTCGGCGACGGGAAAGCTGAGCTCGATCAGCCGCTCGGAGCGCGGCGGGATCAGCACCACGCGCGTCCCGTCGCGGGGCGGCAGGGGCCACGACTCGCGGTAGCCGGGCAGCAGCAGCCGCTGCTGCTCGGGCTGGAGGCGGAACACGCCGTCCGAGCGGTTCTCCACGCTCATCCGGACGACCATCTGCCGCGCGCCCTTCGAACCGCGCACGCCGACGGCGGCGACGCTGACCGTCCCGTCGGGAAGCTTGTACACCGCGGACGGCAGCCCGGTGCCGCGCAGCCGCCCGCCGACGGGAGTGTCGGGCACCCACGCGGCGCCGTGGCAGCCAGCGACGAGGAGTATCCCGATGGCGACGGCGCGGCGCATTTCCCCTCGGAGGAGCAAGCGCGGTGCCCGCCGCGCGCCCGCCGAGCGGCGGCGGTTGCGACGCGGGGCCCGGTCCATATAATCAGCCACCTTTTTTCCCGGAGGCCCGACGGCGAATGCTGGACATCGAATTCATCCGAGCGCACGGCGACGAGGTGCGCGAGGCGGCGCGGCGCAAGCGCTTCGATCCCGCGGTCGTCGACCGGCTGCTCGCCGTGGACGCCGAGCGGCGCGCGGCGATCAAGGACACCGACGCGCTGCGCCAGCAGCGGAACGAGCTGTCCGCGAAGATCCCCAAGCTTCCTCCGGCGGAGAAGCCCGCTGCCGTCGCCGCGGCAAAGGAAGTGCGCGATCGGATCGCCGCCCTCGAGCAGACGCTGAACGCGGCCAACGAGGACTTCGAGCGCCTCATGCTCGAGATCCCGAACCCGCCGCTGCCCGAGGTGCCCGACGGCGCCACCGACGACGACAACAAGGAGGTCCGTCGCTGGGGCGTGCCGCGCACGTTCGACTTCCCGGCGAAGGACCACGTCGAGCTGGCGACGGCGCTCGGGCTGGTGGACTTCGAGGGGCCGCGCAAGTTCGCCGGCAGCCGCAGCTACGCGCTCACCGGCGACGGCGTGCTCCTCGAGCAGGCGGTGCTCAACTTCACCCTGCAGCACGTCGTGGGAAAGGGCTTTTGCGCGGTCGCGCCGCCGGTGATGGTGCGCGACGTCGCGATGCAGGGCACCGGCTTCTTCCCGCTCGGGCGCGAGGACACCTTCACGATCGAGAAGGATCAGCTCTACCTCGTCGGCACGAGCGAGGTGGGCCTCGTGTCGCTCCACCGCGACATGATCCTCGACGAGGCGACGCTGCCGCGGCGGCTGGTCGGCATCTCGCCGTGCTTTCGTCGCGAGGCGGGCGCGGCGGGCAAGGACACGCGCGGCCTGTACCGCGTGTACCAGTTCCAGAAGGTCGAGCAGGTCGTGGTGTGCGCCAACGATCCCGCGGTTTCGCGACGGGAGCACTCCCTCATCCTCGGCAACGCCGAGGAGGTGCTGCAGGCGCTCGGCGTCCCGTATCGCGTGGCGCTCGCCTGCACCGGGGAGATGGGGCAAGGGCAGGTGCTCAAGCACGAGATCGAGTCGTGGATGCCCTCGCGCGGCAAGTACTGCGAGACGCACTCCTGCTCGACGCTGCACGAGTTCCAGGCGCGGCGCTCGATGATCCGGTACCGCGACGCGAGCGAGAAGGTGCGCTTCTGCCACACGCTGAACAACACGGCGATCGCGTCGCCGCGCATCCTCATCCCCATCCTCGAGAACTTCCAGCAGGCCGACGGCTCGGTGGTGATCCCGGCGCCGCTGCGGCCGTTCATGGGCGGGCGCGACAAGCTCGTCCCGAAGAAGTAGCGAATGACCGCAGCGGCCGATTACCGGATTCGGGTCAAGAAGCTCGCAATCCAGAGCTTCCGGGGAATCGACCACCTCTCGCTCTATTTCGCTGACGCCGACGGCAACGCGCTCGACCTGGTGGTCCTCGGCGGAGCCAACGGCTGCGGAAAGACCGCGACCCTGGAGGCGATTCTTCTCCTCTTGGAGAAAGAGGGGTTGCTGGATATTTCGGCGAACGATCTCTCGCCACATATCCGTCTCGGCGCCAGCAGCTTCTCGCTCGGGGCGGTTGTTGACGTTCCTGCGGCCTCGTCGGATAGGGAGGTCTCGCTTCGCTACGACTCGACGGCGGGAATGTCGATCCCTTCCGCACTCGCTCCGCCGACCCGGAAAACCCTGACGGCGGTCGAGGTTGAGTACTTTTCCGCGCGGCGGGTCAGCGACGCCCTCGAGCGGCCTAACCTCGTCTGGGGACATCACGACGCCGTCGAAAAGAGCCGCCTTGGCGATTTGCAGGAGCGCCTCGTCAACACCTATTTCCGCCACCTCACCGAACACCTGAGGACGCGGCCGGGCGAACAGCTCGCTCCTCCGACGCCGTTCGCGCGGCTTCAGCGCATGTGGGATGCATTCGACGGCTCGACCGAAATCGAGGTCTTCCCGTCGAGCAACAACCCGGGAAGCGAAAGCGTCGTCGTTTTACGGGA